>JBKEDN010000145.1:0-17045 GCA_047975435.1 Draconibacterium sp.
AAACTGTTTGTCCCTGTTGCTTTGTATCTTGTCCTCATTGTATAAGAATATGCTCCTAAGATACTATTTACTATTATAATAGGCTGATTGGTAGATTTTTAATTTTTAGAGGTTTCCTTTAGTCCCTAAAATCGGCAACTTGTTTTCAACCGCCACTTTTGGAATTCCGCGCATAATGTGGATACCAAATTTTAATCCTTTACTGTGTACATAATCAGCCAATTCTTTGAACCCTAAGTCATCTGCAGCAGACGGGAAACGGTTAACTGCAGGCTGGTAACGTCCGTATTCATCGATTACATAACGCGGATCGGTTTGGTTGTAACCGCCGGCTTTGTCGTTCTCAACAAACCAACGAATGTCAACAACAATATATTCCCAGCCGTAATCTTTCAGCTTATCCGCCATATAATCGGCATTAGCTTTTACCTCGTGTTCTTCAACTGTAGGGCCATAGCAATCCCAACTGTTCCAACCCATTGGCGGAGTTTCGGCCCAGGTTTTAAATTCACCCTTTGAAAAAACGGGCCTTTCTTTATTTTCCGAACAGTTTAATAACAAAACGGAGAGAAGAATAATCGGTATAAGTTTCATTGGTCAGATTTTTAAATTTTTATGACGGGGAATTTCTGTTGGTCGGCAGTCAGGTAATGCAAATAATAACCAGATTATTGAAAAATGAATTTCATTCCTGACCTCTTTCCCCGGTAGCAATATTTGGCTTTTGGCAAGATACTAAATTGTTCGAAAGTGTTGGATGCACGCTTAAAATATATTAGAGGGTTTGGCGGTAAAATTTTGTAGAATATAGCTAAAATATCGAAATGATAAGTTATTAAAAACTCTTTTAGTGTCGTGTCAAACGTGTTTTATCATGACGTCGTGCTGATTTCATTTTCAGCATCTTTGCTCAAAATGCAGATTCCGAAATAAATTCGGAATGACGGTACGTCAATTTAAACTTGACACGACATTAGTAATGATGCCGGGATTTTAGGCATTGCGCCGTGCTGTGTACAAACGAAAGCAGAAACAGCTACTGCGTTTTGGTGCACCTTTTTAATCGGTAACTTATGTAAAATCCCCATTGCAAGGGTTGCCGTAAACGAATCGCCGGCCCCAACTGTATCGGCAATTTTTACTTTTGGAGATTCAAGCCAACTACTCTCTGTTTTTGTACGAATCAAGCTCCCTACCCCACCTTTTGTCAAAGCCAGCATTTCAATACTGAATTCATCCAAAATCTTTTCCAGTATCTGTGTTTCACCCCCCTTAAAACCAAACATTCGGGCAACTACCGGAAGTTCATCTTCATTTAGTTTCAAGACATTACTTTTTTGAAGTGAAGTTTCAATAATCCCGCGGGTATAAAAAGTTTGACGAAGGTTAATATCAAATATTTTAAGACAAGTTTCCGGGAGTTCATCCAGCAGGGTTTGAATGGTTGTGAATGAAACATTGTTGCGCTGTGCCAGTGCCCCAAAACAAAATACTGACGCATTATCTACTATTTCACTGCGGTGCTTACACAACGGGATTTTATCCCAGGCTACTCCGGTTTTAATGTTGTATTCCGGTATTCCTGATGAATCGATTTTAACATCTACCCGCCCGGTTGGAAATTCTCCCAATTGTGAGACAAAATGCGTATCCATCCGTTTGTAGGTCAATAGATCAATAATTTCAGTTCCCAATGGATCTTTGCCTACTGCGCTGTAAACAATCCCCTGTCCGCCCATTTGTGTGGCATGCCAGGCAAAATTGGCAGGTGCTCCGCCCAATTGTTTTCCACCCGGGAGCATATCCCATAAAAGTTCTCCTGCACCTATTATAATTGGTTTATCCATCGTTTGAATATTGCTTAGATTATCTTTTGTTTTCCCACAAAAGAATGATGTGTACTAAAATACACAATTCAGATGAGTTTGTTTAGAGAATTTTTCGGACGACCACTATACCAACTTTAATTGTAAAGTTGGTGATGCGTTTGGCTAAACAAATTTCTATTGGTTGTTTTAGACAAAAGTACAAGGAATTGTAATAAGTGTTTTAATGACAATAATTCGTTATCTTTAGATCCAGTAAAACTAAATTCAAACAATATGATCAAGCTAAACTCATTTGTAATTATCGTATTTCTTGTCTTTTCCAGCTCTTCTTTTGCGCAAACCAGGCTAACACTACATCCTGATGAAGCAAAAACACAGATTAATAAAGAAATCTATGGTCATTTTGCTGAACACCTGGGGCACTGTATTTACGGGGGAATTTATGTGGGCGAAGATTCTGACATTCCAAACATTCGCGGATTTCGTGACGATGTAATTGGTGCCTTGAAAGACATGCACATTCCGCTTCTACGCTGGCCCGGAGGCTGTTTTGCTGATACTTATCACTGGAAAGACGGCATTGGACCACGCGAAAAAAGGCCTTCAATTGTAAATGTACACTGGGGAGGAGTAACCGAAGATAACAGCTTTGGGACACACGAGTTTCTTGATTTTTGTGAATTGATTGATGCCGAACCTTATATCAATATCAATGTAGGTTCCGGATCGGTTCAGGAAGCCAGTGAGTGGGTGGAATATGTGAATTCATCGAATGTAAGCCCAATGACCGAACTTCGCAAAAAGAATGGCCGCGACAAAGCCTGGAATGTCAAATATTGGGGAATTGGTAATGAAAACTGGGGGTGTGGCGGAAATATGACCCCCGAGTATTATGCTGATTTGTACAAACGATTTGCCACCTATACACAAGGTAATCTTTATAAAATTGCTTGTGGCCCGAGTGAAGGAGACTATAATTGGATGGATGTTGTGATGCAAAAAACAGCACGCAACCGTGGTTTGATGCAAGGTATTTCACTTCATAAATATACCATTCAAACGGGTAGTTGGGGAAACAAAGGGGAAGCAACAGGTTTTGGTGAAAAAGAATGGTTCGAAACACTGTATCACACTTTGGATATGGAAACTCTTGTAACCCGCCATTCAACCATCATGGACAAATACGATCCGGGGAAAAGAGTTGGATTAATTGTAGATGAATGGGGAAACTGGTTTAATGTGGAACCCGGTACCAACCCCGGATTTTTGTATCAGCAAAATTCGCTGCGCGATGCCATGGTTGCCGGAGTTAACCTGAATATTTTTAATAACCATGCCGACCGGGTAAAAATGGCAAACATAGCCCAAATGGTAAATGTGCTGCAATCGGTAATTCTGACAAAAGACGATGAAATGGTACTCACTCCTACTTATTATGTTTTTAAAATGTACAGTGTGCATCAGGATGCTACCCTGGTACCGGAAAAACTGCAAACAGAAAAATACAATTTTGAAGGAAAATCGGTGCCAAAAGTACAGGCTTCATCTTCGATAAAAGATGGTGTACTTTCAGTGACTCTCTGCAACCTCGATCCCAACAATTCGGAACAAGTTGAGATTGTTATTCCGGGAAGCGGATTTACATCAACTTCAGGGCAAATAATAACTGCTGAAAGTTTGAATGACTACAACGATTTTGGAAAAACTGAAACCGTGACAATAAAAGATTTCCCGGTTGACAAACCCAAAGCAGGAAAATTATCTGTAAACCTACCTTCAAAATCAGTTGTGCTGGTTCAGTTTAAATAAGATATGTCGCTGAAAAAGAAGGAAGCTTTAAGCTTCCTTCTTTGATACAAAAAAAAGCCGCAGGAAATTCCTACGGCTTCAATGTATTTCACCTAAGTAATAGTCTTTCTATTTTACTTTTTCTACGATTGCTTTGAACGCTTCGGGCTGATTCATTGCTAAATCGGCCAACACCTTGCGGTTGATTTCGATATCGTTCTTTTTCAACAACCCCATGAATTGTGAATACGACATTCCTTCGAGGCGAGTAGCTGCGTTAATACGCTGAATCCACAATCCACGGAATGTTCTTTTTTTCGCTTTTCTGTCGCGGTATGCATACTGCTGGCCTTTTTCCCAGGTATTTTTTGCAACCGTCCACACATTTTTACGCGACCCGAAATAACCTCTCGTTTTTTTCAGTAATTTCTTTCTCCGGGCACGTGATGCTACATGATTTACACTTCTTGGCATACTTTTTACTTTTTTGATAATCGGCGTCTCCAGTCCGTCAGTTGACGAACAGGAATACTTTAAAGCACAATCATCTGGTTTTTAACTTTTTTTACCTTTCTCGTTAATACCGATGATTTAAAACTACAATTCTGCTTCGTTCTCTCGCATAATTTTTGTTTTAATATATCGGCATTAATTCAATTTCAAATTGTTTATAAGAATCAAAACATTTTGAAAATTGAATTAAAAGGATTTTAATCCGGCTTTCGACGGATTACTTCATGCACAACAAAAGTTTAACGTTGCTTTCGTTTGTCTTATCGATGGTTGTCCAATAAGTCAAATTACGCTTACGTTTTGTACTCTTTTTAGTCAGAATATGACTTTTGTAGGCGTGCTTCCTTTTAATTTTACCACTTCCGGTGAGTCTAAAACGTTTTTTAGCTCCGGAATTCGTTTTCATTTTTGGCATAATTCCTACTAATTAAAATGTTATCAAAGAACTATTATATTCATGTATTCCGGAAATTCTCCTTCGTACATGCGAAACAAAACCGGTAAACGGAATTATTTCTTTTTAGGTGAAATAAACATTGTCATACGCTTGCCTTCCAGTTTTGGCATTTGTTCTACCGATCCCAGCTCTTCGAGGGCAGTTGCCAGTTTCAGCAACAAAATCTCGCCTTGCTCTTTAAACAGGATCGACCGTCCTTTGAAAAACACAAAAGCTTTTACTTTTGCACCTTCCTGAAGGAATTTCTCGGCATGACGTAATTTAAACTGGTAGTCATGCTCGTCGGTCTGCGGGCCAAAACGAATTTCTTTAACCACAACTTTTGTAGTTTTGGCCTTCATCTCTTTTTGTTTCTTCTTTTGCTGATAAAGAAACTTTGAATAATCAATAATCTTACAAACGGGCGGATCGGCCTTTGGCGAAATTTCTACCAAATCCAACTCCAGTTCATCAGCCAGTCTAAGTGCGTCGCGTAACTGAAAAATTCCGGGGTTCTCTATGTTCTCCCCTACCAGACGTACTTGTGGAACACGGATTTTTTGATTAATCCGGTGTTGTGGTTCTTCTTCTCTTCTTGGCTGAAATCTTCTCGGACCTCTTCTCTTAATAGCTATAGTAAGTTCCTCCTTAAGTTAGTTATACAATCCTGATAGTTGTTCTCTCACTTCTTTGTTAATAAATTCAGCGAACTCATTAATATTCATTGAGCCCTTATCTCCTTCTCCCTGCCTGCGTACCGAAACGGTATCCGATTCGGCTTCTTTCTCGCCTACAATCAGCAAATAAGGAACCCGTTTTAATTCGTTGTCGCGTATCTTCCTACCAATCTTTTCGTTACGGTCGTCAACGACGGTGCGAATATCGTAATTATTTAATAAATCTGAAACTTTTTTAGCATAATCGTTATACTTTTCACTGATTGGTAAAACGACTGCCTGTTCCGGTGTTAGCCATAATGGAAACTTACCGGCTGTGTGTTCAATCAATACAGCAACAAAGCGCTCCATTGAGCCAAATGGTGCACGGTGAATCATTACCGGGCGGTGGCGGTTATCATCAGAGCCAATGTATTCCAGTTCAAAACGCTCCGGCAGGTTGTAATCTACCTGTACCGTTCCCAGCTGCCAGCTTCTGCCCAATGCATCTTTAATCATAAAATCAAGCTTTGGACCGTAAAAAGCTGCTTCGCCCAGTTCGGTTACGGTTTCTAATCCCTTTTCTTCGCAGGCTTCAATAATAGCAGCTTCAGCTTTATCCCAGTTTTCGGGCGAACCAATGTATTTTTCCGGTTTTGCGGGGTCGCGCAATGAAATTTGCGCTGTATAATTTTCAAAACTAAGTGCTTTGAAAATGATAAAAATAATATCGATTACCTTTTTAAACTCTTCTTTCACCTGATCGGGACGACAGAAAAGGTGCGCATCGTCTTGCGTAAAACCACGAACCCGGGTTAAACCGTGCAGTTCTCCACTCATTTCGTAACGATATACTGTACCAAATTCAGCCATACGCACCGGAAGGTCTTTGTAAGAACGTGGCCAGGCTTTGTAAATTTCACAGTGGTGCGGGCAGTTCATTGGCTTAAGTAAATACTCTTCGCCTTCAGCCGGTGTGCTAATTGGCTGAAATGAGTCTTTTCCATACTTCTGAAAGTGTCCGGAAGTTTTGTACAACTTAACATCGCCAATGTGAGGTGTAATCACCTGTTCGTATCCGTATTTTTTCTGAACTTTTTTTAGGAAAGACTCAAGCTGTTCACGCAATTGTGCTCCTTTCGGAAGCCACAAAGGTAAACCCTGTCCTACATTTTCTGAAAATGTAAAAAGCTGCATTTCCTTACCGATTTTGCGGTGGTCACGTTTCTTTGCTTCTTCCAGCAAAACCAGGTATTCTTCCAGCATTTTTTGTTTCGGGAAAGTAACACCGTAAATACGGGTCAGCATTTTATTGTGCTCGTCGCCACGCCAGTAAGCACCTGCAATTGATGTTAATTTAATGGCTTTAATATATCCGGTGTTGGGCAGGTGCGGCCCGCGGCAAAGGTCAGTAAAATTGCCCTGGTTGTAAAGGGTAATGGTCCCGTCTTCCAACTCACCGATCAATTCCTGCTTCAACTCATCATTCTTTTGGGTAAACATGTCCATTGCATCTTCTTTCGAGATGTCGGAACGAACAATGTCATTTTTTTGACGAGCCAACTCCAGCATTTTCTTTTCGATCTTTTCCAGGTCTTTTTCCGAAATGGTTTTTCCTTCCGGAAGATCAATATCATAATAAAAGCCGGTATCAACGGTAGGGCCAATGCCAAATTTGGTTCCCGGATAAAACGATTCGATCGCCTCTGCCATCAGGTGAGCCGACGAATGCCAAAATGTATCTTTTCCTTCCCGGTCATCCCACGTAAACAGTTTTATTTTCGCATCGTGATCAATTTTTCGGGCGAGGTCCCAAACCACACCATCAACTGAAACCGACAATACATCTTTTGCCAGCCTCGGAGAAATAGACGCTGCGATCTCCATTCCGCTTACTGCCGCATCAAATTCGCGCACACTGTTGTCCGGTAGTGTAATTTTAATCATTTTATATTTGTTTCAGTTCTTCTGTAATATTTGTCTGCTATCAACAAAACAGATGTTTCGGAAATCAAAACAAACAAAGATGAAGAACAGTTTTTACTTCTTTATTTTCCTTTTTTTAAAGAGGTGACAAAGATAATGAATCCTTTAATATTTCGTTGTTTCAAAGGATTTGTTCAGAAATATTTTAACCCAAATTTTCAACAGCTTACTATTTATATCTGCTTCTACTCCATCCTGCCCAATCCATTATTAACAAAATGGCATTTCACAAAAGAAAAACCAATTTCATAACTTACATTTTATCATAAAATAGGAGGTTAAACTTTAAGATTCATCATTAAAATGGCGTTTGTTTGTTATTGTATTATCTAAATGGGGAAATTATTCCTTTATTTGTTACAACCAAAAAATCGCATCAGGAAGTAAGTATCCATTATGACGAAACTTAAAAGACCAAATGAATGTAATTCGCTGGAAGAAGTTCGCGGAGAGATTGACAAAATTGATTACGAGATTATTTCTCTTTTCTCAAAACGGTTGAAATATGTTGAAGAAGTGGTGAACTACAAAAACGATGAAGAAGGTGTTATTGCTGCTGCACGTAAAAATCAGGTAATTACTGACCGTGCTAAGCGGGCTGCCTCTCTTGGCCTCGATCCAATTGTTTTTCAGGAAATATACACTTTATTAATTGATCGTAACATACAGCACGAACTTGAATTGTTAAAAGTAAGAACCGAAATTAAAGAATAAAACATAAACTTAACTAAAATAAAAATGTACAAAGCAGATATTAAAGTGATGGACTGCACCGTTCGCGACGGTGGGTTGATGAACAACTGGCAGTTTAGTGATGATTTTGTAAAAGCGGTTTACAAAAGTTGTGTGGATGCCGGTATCGATTACATGGAAGTTGGATACAAAAGCAGCGAATCTGCATTTTCGCGTGATGTGGTTGGTCCCTGGAAATTTTGCGACGACAAGGATTTAAGACGGGTTTTCGGAAACAATGATACTAAACTTAAACTCTCTGCCATGGCAGATATTGGCCGCATTGCACCCGAAGATATTCCGCCGGCAAACGAAAGCCTGATTGACATGATGCGGGTTGCCTGTTATGTACACCAGGTTGACAAAGCTGTTTGGCTGGCCGAACATTGCATGGACAAAGGTTATGAAGTAACCATCAATCTAATGGCTGTTTCAAAAGTAAATGAACCGGATCTTGACCAGGCATTGGCTGACCTTGCAAAATCAAAAGTACCGGTTATTTATGTGGTTGACAGTTTTGGAAGCCTTTATCACGAAAATATTGAATATCTGGTAAAAAAATACCAAAAATTTCTTCCCGGAAAAGAACTCGGGATTCACGCGCACAACAACATGCAACTGGCGATGGCCAACACCATTACCTCTGTAATGAACGGGGTAACCATGCTCGATGCAACTTTACTTGGAATGGGACGTGGTGCCGGCAACTGCCCAACAGAAACATTGATTGCCTTTCTGAAGAATCCAAAATACCGCCTTCTCCCTTTGTTGGAAGCCATTCAAACCGAAGTAAAACCATGGCAAGACAAAATTGACTGGGGATATCATATTCCGTACCTCATTACCGGGGCATTAAATGAACACCCGCGTAGCGCTATGCAATGGATGGATTCGGACAGAAAAGACGACTTTGTAGCTTTTATGAAAGAAATGCACGACTATGAACTATTGGAGTAATCCAAATCAATTTCATAACTCAACTGATTAGGTAAATGTCGTTCGGATTCATTTCCGGGCGGCATTTTTTTAATCGTACCAAGGCATTCCAGTATGGCGGCTTACGTCAAGAGGTATTCTATACTCCAGTAATATTTCGTGCGTACCACCGGGTTTTATATTGTTGCTGAAATTGAAATCGTAGGTATAACCAAGCCGCATATTCGGAGTAATGTGTATTCCGGTAATAAGGGTTAATTCCTGTACCGAGCGATAAGTAAAACCGAGATCGAAAAGTTCGGTTGGTCCTTTTACTAATCCGGTGGGCCGTTTAAAACGGATGATCGATGATGCTTCTGCCACAGTCAGGTTTCTTCGGTTAGACAGCTGAACACCGGCCGTAATGTTAAAAAGCTCCGAGTCGGAGTTTCGGTAAAGTGCATAAGCATAACGGTGGTTGGCAATTAAAAAGTCATCGTCCTTTTTCCAAAGAGCAAACAAATGTGTAGTTGAAGCGCCTGTCAAAAAATGTTTCCCCTGAAGTTCTATCCCTAAGTTAGCATCGGGAGAAGTATATCTTTCATCAGCATAATCAAGCGTCGGATCGTCAATAATTTCTGCTTCAAAAAGCGATGCGTTAACACGACGCGAATAAACACCAGCTGCTATTCCGAGCGATAAATCCAATTTGGGAGTCACTCCTACCCTGTGTGCATATTGCAATGTTGGATTAAAGGCTGTTGTCAAACCAATATCATCTTTGCTTACCGAGAATCCAAATGCCGATTGATGCTCGTCTGAAAAACCGGAAGCCTGTAAAGTATAAACGGTTGGGGCGCCTTCTACGCCGGTCCATTGTTTTCTAACATTTGAAAACAAATAAACAAAGCCATCCCGCGAAATTGAAGCCGGGTTAAAATGGGCGCGGTTGTACCAGTGCGTTGAACCGGATATGTCAGCCTGTCCTTTTGCCAATTGGCTAAAGGTTAGTAAAAACAGAAGTAAGCAGAATATAATCCTCATGCGGCTCATCTTACAAGGGTTATATATCCGGTTTTCACCCGGTTTTGTTCATAGGCATCCTGGTAATCGAGGGTATAAAAATAGGTGTCCGGATCGGCCCATCTCCCTTTGTAATAACCGTCCCATCCCTCTTCGCCCGAATAGAACAGTTTGCCTTTGCGATCCACTACTTTCAACGTGTATCCGGGCATAAAAAGATCGTTTACCCCGTCGTTGTTGGGCGTAAATACATTGGGCACAAACAAGTCAACAGCAACATAAGCAGCTTTTGTATTGAAACACCCGTACTGATTTGTAGCGGTAATCGTAACTTCGTATTTTATTAATTCCGGGGGTATTGTGAAATAATGGACAAACGCGGGAGCACTGCTTTGAGTTCCATCGCCCATATTCCAAAGAAAATTTACACTGTCTTCAGACGAAGCGGAACATTCAACCTCGGAATGACGAATATTTATGAAATTGGTTGAAAGCGTAAAATCCATCGAGGGATTCTGAATTTCACGAACATTTATCTGAATTTCTTTTACACAACCACGTGTATTTTTTCCGGTAACAGTATATTTTCCTCCTGTATAAACACGGATAGAATCAGTCATTTCACCCGTATCCCAAAGATATTCAACTGCTCCTTCCGCAGTCAGTGGCAATGTAGTTCCGTCGCACAAAATAGAGTCACCGTTTACTGCAAAGCCCCAGTCAGAATCTTCCGAAATTGTAAAAGCAATTGTGTCCGAAACACATCCTTCTGAAGAATGTGCCAACATCCAGTAATTACCACCCGGGGTGCCAAATAACATGTTGGTACTTGTATCTCCGGTGCTCCACTCGTAACGGTATGCACCAAAAGCGGTCAACTCGGTTTGCAAACCGGGACAGTACGTGGTGTCTCCTTCAAAACCGATCAGGGGCGGAGAAAATGATTCAACCTTTTGGAGCAGCGTGTCCGTGCAACCCGACGGAGGATTGTAAACAATGAGTTGTACATCATGCATTCCCGAAGTTTTAAATTTATACTTCGGATTCTTTAAATGAATGATTTCATCGTCACCAAAATCCCATTCATAATTTAGTATGCCGGTATTTGTAACAGAGTGATTAATCATCTGAACTTCGTTTGAAAAGCAATCAAGCATTTCTGAAGAAAAACCGGCTTTGGGTTCGTAACGGGCAATGGTTGACGAAAGGCTGACTTCGCAACCTGTTTCCGACTCCATATAACAATAGTACTTTTCGCCTTTCTGAGGATTTTCGATGAGCAGGTCGCGATTTGAACCCGCAACTGTTGTCTGGTCTTCCTCCAGCCATTTATACGTTTCAAAACCATCGGGTGCTTCGAGCTTGGCGTACGAATCACCGGTGCAATAATCAACGGTAATGTATAAAGGCATGCAATCAACAACAAAATACGCATATCCGTAATGGTAATGCCCGGTACAATCGGCCGATAAAAATTCGATGGTAATTTTCTGCCCTAAATACCCTGAAAGGTCTGCGCCCACCGTTGTCCAGTCTCTCCATTTCACCGGAACTTTTCCGCCAGAAGGCGTATATGTCTGAAATTCTGCGTCCATACTTCCGGATGAAAATACATCATAATTGGAGCAATCATCAATTGAATTGTTATCCTCGTCATACAAGGCAAGCTGAAAATGCGGCTCCATTTCTGTTATATTGTCGTGTGATGTTGCATATTGCAATACACAAGCAAACTTTAGCAATAAAAAAGCATTTGTTGAGTCAACAGTCATTGTGTAACGTAAGCTTTGCTGCCAGCATCTGGGACTTGCATCTGAGTTGTTTATTTCGCACCCCAAACGGGCCGAATAATTGTAACCGTCCGGAATCATTTTCAATTTATTCCCGGTGTTTGAATCGTAAGCCGATTTGTCAGAAATTATTACATGTCTTCGGGATGTTGGAATTGATACCGCCGCAGGTGTTGTATTAAATGAAGAAGAAATATCGGATGCCGTACTGTATCTCCACTGATAGCCGATCCAACCATCGAAATTTCCATTTTCAAAGCCAATGTTTTTTTTACCAACAGGCCCGGCAGTCAGTGAATTTTCAACAATAAAAAGACAGACAACAAGTAGGAAAATACATACTACTTTCATCGTGATATGTTGTTTTATTGAGACTGTAATTTTGATTTTCTACAAACCCCTAATGGATTAAAAAAGAAAAATACTCATTTTAAATTAAATACAGACGGATTTGGAATTTCCCTACACATAGCGGAACATTTTCTTATTTTTGTCGTCAGCGCAAAAGAAAATTAGCATGAAGAAAATCTTGTTTTTATTGGCTGCCTTTACACTGATGGCAGTATCAAATGCTCAGGAAGCGGGCACATTCACCCTTGAAGATATTTTTGTGAAAGGTACATTCCGGGCTTCGTCGGTTTACGGCTTACGCTCGATGAATGATGGTGTTCATTATTCCACCATGGAAGGAAATACCAAAGTGGTTAAATACAGTTACCAAACCGGTAAAGAAGTAGAGGTTCTTTTTGATATAAAGGATGTAAAAGATGCACCGATAGCGTCTTTCAGTAATTACGAATTAAGTAACGACGAGACCAAAATATTGCTTACAACGGGTGTTAAACCTATATACCGGCGTTCTTTTACTGCTCAGTACTACGTTTGGAATTCGGTTACCAAAGAACTTTCTGAATTATCGGATAAAGGGCCGCAGCAGCTGGCAACTTTTTCTCCCGATGGAACCCGGGTAGCCTATGTTCGCAACAGCAATATTTTTATTAAGAACCTGAATTTCGGGAGTACTACTCAGGCCACTTTTGATGGTAAAAAGAACGAAATTATAAACGGTGCCCCCGACTGGGTTTACGAAGAAGAATTTGAATACAATAAAGCCTTCTGGTGGTCGCCCAACAGCGAGTTTGTTTCCTTTATCCGTTTCGACGAACGCGAGGTTCCTGAATTTTCAATGCCAATGTACGCAGGTGCTGTACCTGAGCATCCCGAATTTAAGCTGTACCCCGGAGAAGTTACCTGGAAATACCCAAAAGCCGGTGAGAAAAATTCGCTCGTTCAGGTTTTGAGTTACGAAATCAGAACAAAAAAAACAATACCGGTGAACATCGGTACAGAAACCGACCAGTATATCCCGATGCTAAATTGGTCGCCGCAAAACGATTTGGTGGTCATGCGCCTGAACCGGCTGCAAAACCAGCTGGATATTTTGTACGCAAATCCATATACCGGGGAATCGCACGAGGTAATGACCGAAAAGAACAAGCGTTATATCGATCAGGATTTTTTAAAGTCGTTTACTTACCTCGACAACGGTAATTTTGTGGTTTTGAGTGAAAGAAGCGGCTGGACCCACCTGTATCTATACGACAACCAGGGTATTGAACTGGCCCAGTTAACCGATGGCAATTTTGATGTTACCGGTTTTTACGGTTACGACGCTGAGAAAAAAGTATATTATTACCAGGCAGCCGCCGAATCACCGCTTCGCCGCGAAGTGTATTACATTAGTCAGGATAAAAAACTAAAGGGGAAATTATCAATCCAGGAGGGAACCAACCAGGCG
This sequence comes from Draconibacterium sp., assembly GCA_047975435.1. Classification (GTDB taxonomy): domain Bacteria; phylum Bacteroidota; class Bacteroidia; order Bacteroidales; family Prolixibacteraceae; genus Draconibacterium. Next base: position 13,467 of record JBKEDN010000145.1, read on the forward strand.
GTGTTTAGCACAAATTTCCGTTACTATATCAACTATTTCAGCAATAGTAAAACGCCGGCTTACATTACCTTGCACGAAACCAAAAAGAACGAAATGATCCGTTTTCTGCAAGACAACACCGTATTAAAAAACACCTTGAAAAACATGAGGATTCCCCAGAAAGAATTCTTTTCGTTTAAAACTTCGGAAGGTGTGGAACTGAACGGATACATGATTAAACCGCTTGGTTTTGATACCTCTAAAAAATACCCGGTATTTATGACACAGTACAGCGGGCCTAATTCGCAAAGTGTAACTGACTCGTGGGGCGGAGTTGGTTGGAATGAATACCTTGCACAGGAAGGATTCCTGGTGGTTTGTGTCGATCCGCGCGGAACAGCTGCACGCGGCGAAGATTTCAGAAAAGTAACTTACATGCAGCTGGGAAAATACGAATCGGACGACCAGGTGGAAGCTGCCCGTTACCTAACAACCCTCCCGTACGTTGATGCTTCGAACATTGCGATTTTCGGCTGGAGTTACGGCGGTTTTATGACGCTTCTTTCACTTGAAAAAGGTGGCGACGTTTTTAAGGCAGGTATTTCGGTAGCTCCGGTTACAAGCTGGCGTTTTTACGATTCGGTTTATACCGAGCGATACATGCGCACGCCGCAGCTAAACCCTGATGGTTACGACGATAATTCGCCACTTACCCATGCCGGGGATATCAAAGGACGGCTTCTTATTGTTCATGGGAGTGCTGATGACAATGTGCATGCACAAAACACCTTCGAAATGACCGAAAAAATGGTACAGGCCGGTGTTCAATTCGATATGGCCATTTACACCAACCGAAATCATGGAATCCGCGGAGGAAATACCACAATGCACCTTTATACGAAAATGACTGATTTTTTGAATCAGTATTTAAAATAATTTCAACAAAACAAAATCAAAGCACCCTGCTGGATTGTTATTACAAGCTGTAAATAACAAACTATGAGTATTGAAATTATTTCCATGGCCGTTTTTCTGGTGTTTATCATCGGAATACTATTAATTGACCTGGTTTTTGTAGGACGAAAAGTACATGTAATTTCGGCAAAAGAAGCTGTTGTCTGGAGTGTGATCTGGATATCGCTGGGACTGTCCTTTTACTTTGTTCTTTTATATTTTGGCCATTTAATTCATGGAATTACCACTCCCGAAAAGTTACAGGAAATCAGCCGGCTCTATAATCCGTATCTCGAATTCAAAACAAACACTTTTGAGCAAATGCTGGCTGAATACCGCAAGTCTCAGGCCATCAATTACCTGTCGGGGTATTTTATTGAAAAGACACTTTCTATCGACAATATTTTTGTGATGATGATGATCCTGACCGGTTTTTCAGTACCACAAAAAGATTATAAGCTGATATTGTTCTGGGGAATTTTTGGAGCGATTATCCTGCGCTTTATTTTCATTTTTGCAGGCGTTGCCATCATTCACCGTTTTGAATGGGTACTGTTTATTTTTGGCGGTTTTCTATTGTACCAAGGGGCAAAAATATTGTTTGAAAAAGATAAGAAACCCAAAGACCCCAAAGATTCAAAACTAATAAAATGGGTGAGCCGGCATATTAATGTTACCACTGAGTACGGGCATGACAGTTTCTGGTTTCGCGAAAACGGCAAACTTATTTTCACCCCGCTTTTTCTGGTGTTGATTATGATCGAATTCTCGGACCTGATTTTTGCTTTCGACTCGATACCCGCTATTTTTGCGGTTTCACGCGATCCGTACATCGTATTTTTCTCCAATGTTTTTGCGATTCTCGGGTTACGGGCTTTGTTCTTTTTACTGGCCAACCTGATCAATAAATTTCGTTTTCTTAAACCCGGCGTGGCCTTTTTACTTGTTTTTGTCGGCTTTAAATTGTTGTTGCACAAAGAACTGAAAGGCTGGGGCTTTCAACCCGAATATTCGCTTTATGTTATTGGAGCAGTGTTGGTAATCAGTATTTTACTTTCGGTTGTTTTTCCCAAAAAAGAAGTAACGCAATAAATCAGAGGACAAATTGAAGGTATATAAACATCCGTTTATTTTGTAAAATGAATTACTTTCACAAAGCTGAAATTGAACAATTATGAAAAAGCTGGGCAGTTATTTTTTTCAGGGGGTTTTACTGGTGGCACCGGTTGCCATCATTATTTATATTCTTTATTCCGTATTTGTTACGGTTGACGGATGGTTAATTGATAACTTAAGTCCGCTGATCGGAGTTCATATCCCCGGGCTAGGAATCGTTATCCTGGTTGTTTCACTAACTATTCTAGGATTCATCGGGCAAACGGCATTGGTAGAACCTATCAAACATCTGGGTGAAAGTTTTATAAAACGAATCCCGCTGCTGAACCTTCTTTATACTTCATTAAAAGATTTGTTCTCGGCATTTGTTGGCAACGAAAAGAAATTCAATGTTCCGGTAAAAGTGCATTTTAACAAAGAAAACAACTTGTGGAAACTGGGATTTATCACCAAAGAATCGCTTGAGGAATTCGAGATGGAAGGGATGACCGCGGTCTATTTTCCGCATTCATATAACTTTTCGGGCGAATTGTATGTTGTGCCTTCGGAGCATGTGGAAAAACTTTCCCTATCTCCTGCCGAGGTAATGAAATTTGTGGTTTCAGGCGGTGTAACCCGGATTGAAGGCCCGGATGAAAAACTTCTGAAGCCGGAAAAATAGCTAAGCTAGCCCTCATATCAGCTTTAAATAGACATACCGTCGTTCCGAATTTATTTCGGAATCTGTATTTTGAGCAAAGGTGCTGAAATGAATTCAGCATGACGTCGTGATAACGCACGTTTGACACGATACTAGTTCATGTACTTTTTATAAAAGTCCACCTTTTTTTCATCACCGAACCGGGCATAAATATTGGCCAGGTAACTTGCGTATTCTTTACCGGGTTTCTGTTCCCAAAGTTTTTCAAGATAAGGTAGTGCCTTTTTAAAATCAGCTGTTACCAGATCAAGTTCTTTAAGTAACAGAGCGTATTGTTTGCGGGTTTTATTTTGCTCATATTTTTCCATTTCGGTGTCGTAACGGTTCTGTCCCGCCCAATAGAACTTCTTAGCCATCCAGTCGAGTGCTTCAAAATGATCAGAATTTACTGTTAATAAAGCTGAAGCAATAGAGTCACATTTCGCATTATTGTCAAGCTTTTTATTCACTTCCAAAAAAGTTTCCAGGTTGCTTTCAGTTTGTTGTGATGCATTACTCATTTTCTGCCACAACCCGTTTGCTTTTTCCCACGAACTTATTTCGGCATACAATTGAAAAAGGCGCTCGTTTACCTTTTGATTGTCATTTCCGTATTGCTCAACATAGCTTTCAAGTGCCGACAATTCTTTGGAAAGATTATCCTCCGAACGGTATATTTCAGCCAAAGTTTGGTACATTTCAACATCAGCATAATTTTTATACCTGGCCTGATCGTAACCATTCGGCCAACCCCGTCTTGTTTTTGTAGACGGAGTGGTTTTCTTTCAAAGTTTCTTTAAAATGTTCGGAGAACTTTGAGCGGTTTAGGAGTGACTTTGGCTTAGGGGTTT
>JBKEDN010000043.1:0-23296 GCA_047975435.1 Draconibacterium sp.
CTTCAAACCCCTAAGCCAAAGTCACTCCTAAACCGCTCAAAGTTCTCCGAACATTTTAAAGAAACTTTGAAAGAAAACCACTCCGTCTACAAAAACAAGACGGGGTTGGCCGAATGGTTACGTAAAAATGAGAGATGTGCAGGTTGCTTACGGAGGGAAGAAGGTGCTTGATGGCATTGACTGGGAAGTAAAAACCGGGACCCGTTGGGTATTGAGCGGACACAACGGTGCCGGGAAAACCACCTTACTTAGCTTGATAACTGCGGATAACCCACAAGCTTACTCCAACGATCTTGTTCTTTTTGACCGTAAGCGAGGGAGCGGAGAAACGGTTTGGGAGATAAAAGAAAAGATTGGTTTTGTTTCGCCCGAATTACATTTGTATTTTCTTCGGCACCGCGGAATTTCGAAGCCGGCTTCGGATAGTGAGTTAAGTACAAACTCGCTTAGTTGTATTGATGTGGTATTGTCGAGTTTTAAAAATGAGGTGGGCTTTAATACTACGTATTCAAAAATACAGTTAATAAAGGCACAAAAATGGCTCGAAATCCTGGGGATGGGAAAGAGGGAAAAAGCTTCTTTTTTGCATGCTTCGTTGGGGGAGCAGCGAACCATACTTTTAGCACGCGCCCTGGTAAAATCGCCCGATTTGCTAATATTGGATGAACCCTGCCAGGGGCTTGATGCAGAACATACAAAACGATTCATTCGTTTACTCAACCATATTTGTTTGCACGATCAAACCACCATGATATATGTAACGCACCGAAAAGAAGAAATTCCGGAATGCGTGACACATGTATTGGAACTGGAAAACGGACGGATTAAAAGACAGGCGAAAAGAGATGCCAGATAAACGTATTATACGATTTCCGCCAATATATCAGGAGTTTGCCGTAAGTATTTCTTCACCTGCGGTAGTTAAATATCGTTTGGCCAGGTTGGCAGTCAAACACGAGTGAACCGGAATGATTTCAATTAAATCGCCAACGTTAATATCTCTGAAATGGCTTGGCGTTGTTTTAATAATTCCGTGTTCCTGCGAAAGTTTTGACAAATAATTGTTGGTGTCGAGCAGTTTCTTTTCTCCGTCTTTTTCGATGACAATTCTGCCGTATAATTGCTTTCCGTCAGTATTCAGAATACTTTCTTTTGAAAAATGAACTGCACCACCGTAAATAACTATTTCATTACGCGAAACATGTTTGGCCACCACCGGACAAATCATCCGGACTGCAATGTCGCTGATGGAACAAACTCCGAGCGAATGTTGCATAAGGTCGTAAAACACAAAGTTTCCGGGACGGAGTTCATCCACCCCGTTAAAATTACCACAAATGCTGGCAGCCGGTGTATCTCCCATGCTAATCTCGAGCTTTGGGAATTTCTTGATATAAGTTGCTTTCAGATTTTTTAGTTTTAAAAGCGCATCAAAATGATAACTGAATATTTCGTTGGTGGAACGCGCCTCGTAGGTGTGGCCGGTGTGTGTTAAAAAGCCTTTGAATGTAATTTTTTTGTTTGCAGCGATTATATCCATGATGGAATCGATAATTCCGGTTCGGGAGGAAGGAACGCCGGTACGGTGATAACCGGTATCGATTTTTATATATACACCGATCGGATTTTTAATCCGGGCAGCCAATACTTCCGCTGCCTCCCGGTTTTCGAGCAAAACATTTAGTTTCACCGAAGCAGCCAAACGGTTGATGTTCGCTATTTCGTGAATGTTGAGCGAAAAGGCTATGGTAATGTCATCCCAGCCGTTAAGTGCAAAATATTCTGCCATACTAACCGATGAAACGGTGATGGCTTCCACTCCAAAAAGACGAAACCACTCGCCAATTTTGGCAGATTGGTGTGTTTTAAAATGAGGCCTGAATCGCAGGTTGTGTGTTTTGGCTTTTTCGGCCATTCTTTCAATGTTCCGCAGGCAAACTTCTTTGTCGATCACAAATGTGGGTCTGATAATTTCAATCATGTACTTTCACTGGTGTAACGTTTTTAACTTTGTTGTTAATGTGTTACGGGCGTCCATCAGCTTTTCCGATATTCCAACTTTGTAAATATGCGGACTTATAAATCGTTTGTGTTCTTCGGGTAGTTGTTGCGATCTTGCTTCCAGCCATCGGTGAATCTCCGGTGGCTTTTGTTCGGGTAATAAAATTTTACCATCTGAAAACACAAGTTCCATTAATGCTTCTTTCTGTAGCCCGGAAACTTCGGTGTTCTTTTCAGGATAAACCCTGTGATAGATTTTGGTGGTTTCATCCGGATTTTCATTTTCAAGAATGATTCCATCGCGAAAGAATTTTCCTTCTTCGTCAAAATAACGGATAAGTTGTTTTTTCCCGGGGAGCGTTATTTTTTCGGTATTTTCCGAGAATTTCATTTTAAACTCACCGTCAATCTCCGAAAGTTTATAAACCCCATCCAGGGCGGCATTGTCTTTCCCGGTAATAAGCTCGGTCCCAATCCCAAATCCGTCTATTGCGGCGTTCTGGTCGCGCAGCAGTGTTTTTATTACATACTCGTTTAATTGGTTGGAGGCAATGATCTGAACATCTTCGAGCCCTCCCCGGTCCAGCATTTTCCGGGCTTTTTTGCTAAGGTAGGCAAGGTCGCCGCTATCGAGGCGAATGGCTTTTAATTGCTTACCTTCTGCTTTCATTTCGTTTCCAACAATAATTGCATTCGGAACCCCTGATTTTAAGGTGTCGTATGTATCAACGAGCAAAACAGTATTATTGGGATGTGTTTTTGCATACGACCGGAATGCTTGCAGTTCGGTATCAAAACTCTGTATCCAGCTGTGGGCCATTGTGCCGCTCACCGGAATATCAAAAAGTTTCGCAGCCAGTACATTTGAAGTTGAGCTTGCGCCTCCAATTGCTGCCGCCCTGCTTGCATGAATGGATCCCAGTCCCTGTGCCCGTCGCAAGCCAAAATCGGCAAAAAGCCTTTCGCCGGCAATTAACTTAATTCGAAAAGCTTTGGTTGCAATCAGCGATTCAAAGTTCAGGATATTCAGGAGCAAACTTTCGATCAACTGGCATTCAATAATGTTTCCTTCAACGCGCACGAGTGTTTCATTCGGAAATACAATTTCGCCTTCTTTTACACTGAACAGTTTCCCTTTAAACCTAAAATTGCGCAGGTAATCGAGGAATGCAGTTTCAAAACCTTGCGCGCTTAAAAATTTAACATCAGACTCAGAGAAAGTAAAATCGCTGAGCATATCGAGCAAATCCAGGAGGCCGGCAAAAACGGTAAATCCACCGTTATACGGATTGGTGCGAAAGTAATAATCAAAACAAACCTGCTGATTTTGTTTATTGCACGAGAGATATCCCTGTGCCATAGTCAGCTCGTAAAAATCGGTGTAAAGTCCCAGTTTTTGATCGCTCAGTTGCATTTTGTTCCCCCTGAATTATGAAGCAATGCATTAAATATAGACAAGAAATTCTGGATTTAAAACAGAATGAGAGGATTCCCTTTCGTTTAGCCTGAAAAGTTAACCAAGGCAAAATGAAATAAAAAACGTTCCCTCGCTTTTGCGAAGGAACGTTTTGGTATCTTAAAAATATAATCAGCTAATTATTGTTCCATAAAAATGGTTTGTTCGCGGTTTGGACCTACCGAGGCAATACTTACCGGTACACCTACTTCGTCTTCAATAAAGTTGATGTAGTTGTTGAGCTCTTCCGGAAATTCATTCTGATTTTTAATATTTGTAAGATCAGTTTGCCAGCCGGGAAGTTCGACGTAAACAGGTTTTACGGTTTCATTCAGCTCAAAAGGAAATTGCTCTACAACGTCTCCGTCAATTTCGTATCCCACACATACTTTGATGGTCTCGAAATCATCCAGCACGTCGGCTTTCATCATTATTAGCTCGGTTACACCATTCAGCATAATGGAATATTTAAGTGCAACCAAATCGAGCCAGCCACAACGGCGCGGGCGGCCGGTTGTTGAGCCAAATTCATGACCTGCTACCCGCATTTTGTCGCCTGTTTCGTCGAGCAGTTCAGTTGGGAAAGGCCCCATTCCTACACGTGTACAGTAAGCTTTGAAAATCCCAAATACTTTGCCGATGGTTTGTGGTGCAATACCCAGCCCGGTACATGCTCCGGCACAAATTGTATTGGAGCTGGTTACAAAAGGGTACGATCCAAAATCGATATCGAGCAGGGTGCCTTGTGCCCCTTCTGCCAAAACCGATTTTCCTGCTTTCAGGGCGTCGTTAATCATGTGCTCGGTATCAACTATCTGGAACGACTTTAAAAGTTCTACCCCTGCAAACCAGTCTTTTTCGCATTCGTTCAACATCTCTTCGTAGTCGAACTTGAAAAATTCAGTAAGCATTACCTTGTGGTTATCAATACGCGTAGTATATTTTTCATCGAAATTGTGGAGCAGGTCACCAACACGCAAGCCGTCGCGTCCTATTTTATCTTTGTAAGTAGGGCCTATTCCTTTTAGAGTAGAACCGATTTTGGTTTCGCCTTTTTGTTGTTCCGAAGCGGCATCCAGAATCCGGTGGGTGGGCAAAATCATGTGTGCCTTTTTCGATATGTAAAGGTTTTTTGAGATATCGACCCCAATTTTGTCAAGCGATTCAATTTCTTTTTTGAACACCACGGGATCAATCACAACACCGTTTCCGATAATATTGATTTTGTTTTCGCGGAAGATTCCCGAAGGAATGGTGTGCAGCACATGTTTTATATTGTTGAACTCAAGTGTGTGACCTGCGTTTGGGCCACCCTGAAACCTGGATATTACATCGTACTTTGGGGTAAGTACATCCACAATTTTCCCTTTTCCTTCGTCTCCCCACTGGAGTCCCAACAAAACATCTACCTTCATGATTTTGATTTTTATTTTACATACAAAACCGTGAAAATTAATCTTAAAAGATGAATTTCCACGGCTTTCAATTTAAGCATTTAAAAGTAGTAATAATTTTTATTTGCGTACATAAAAAAATCCTCCCAGTAGGAAGGATCTTACTATTTTTTAATGAAGTTAAGCTTCTCTTATTTCGAATGTTCACCGTAAATGTAAAGAGTATGGTGCGAGAGTTTGAAGTTATTCTTTTTGCAGGCATCTTCAATAATTTCGCGAATACGCGGATCGTAAAACTCCATTACGGTTCCGTTTGTCATATCAATCAGATGATCGTGTTGAAGCGTTGCAAATGCCCTTTCAAACTGTGCAATGTTTTTCCCAAACTGGTGTTTTACCACTAGCTTGCAATCCAGCAATAAATCGATGGTATTGTAAAGTGTAGCCCTGCTAACCCTGTAGTTGTTATTTTTCATCGAAATGTACAACGACTCAATGTCGAAGTGCCCGTCGCGACAATATATTTCATCCAGGATTGCAAATCTTTCCGGTGTTTTTCGGTGTCCGTTCTTCTCCAGGTATTCGGTAAACATGGTTCTTACTGTTTCCCGCGTTTTCTGGTTATTCATAATTAAACCAATTTTAAATAGATTTCAAAAATATAAATTTTTTTGATTCTTTTAGAATGGATATAAATTATTCGTTTAGGTTTTCTACCCTCGAAACATTTTCGATTCCTTTAATGGTTTTTAAACTTGTGATCAGGTTCTGCAAATCTCCTGCATTGTGGATGTACAGGAAAAGGTCGCCTTTAAAAATTCCGTCGTGTGTATCAAATTTTACCGAGCGCATGTTGATGTTGTGCCCTTTGGTAATCATTGTTGTTACTTCGTGAACAATTCCCAAGCGATCGAAGCCTTCAAGATTTAGCCGGGTGAGATATGATTGACGTTTAAATTTGGTCCATTCGGCACGGATTATATTTTCTCCCTGGTTGGTTAACAGTTTGGCAACTTCGGGGCAGCCAACTTTGTGGATTATCACATGTTCTTCGTTGCTGAGGTATCCAACAACCGGATCGCCGGGAATTGGGTTGCAGCATTTGGCCAGCGAAAAAGAAGTGTTGTCCTGGTTTTCCTTTAACAGGAAAGTTTTTTTTTGGTCTATTTTTTTGCTTGGCTCAACTTCTTCAGGTGCATTTTTATTCCCTCCCCCAAACGTAATATTCCAGTATTTTACCAGTTTGCTTTCCGATTTTTTACCGATAATTTCTTTTATATCATAGAGGTCGATAAATCCCATTCCCACTTCGGAGTACAACTGGTCGCGGTTATTGAGGTTGTAATGGGCTACCAGTTTTTTCAGGTTATTTGCTGAAGGTGGCTCTTTAATTCCTGAAAAAGCTTCTTCAACGAGCAGCTTGCCTTTTTCGGTGTGTTTGGCTTTTTCTGTTTTGAAAGCGTCCTTGATTTTTCCTCTTGCCTTTGCAGTATTCGAAAATTTAAGCCATTCAAGTTTGGGAGTCTGATTTTCGGAAGTCAAAATTTCTATCTGATCACCATTTTGAAGAATATGGCTGAGCGGTACCAATTTAAGGTTTATTTTGGCTCCAATGCATTTGTTCCCCAGGTCGGTGTGTATTTCGTAAGCCAGGTCGATTACTGTTGATCCCTGAGGCAGCGAAATCATATCGCCTTTGGGTGTAAATACATTTATTTCAGATGAATACAGGTTGAGTTTGAAGTCGTCCAGAAATTCGAATGCATCCGAATCATTGCTTTGCAATAATTCCCTGATTTGTTCGATCCACGGGTCGAGTTCGTTTTCAAAGGTGCGAATGTCTTTGTAGCGGTAGTGTGCCGCAAAACCATGTTCGGCGATATCGTCCATCCGGTCGGTCCTGATCTGTACTTCCACCCAATTTCCCTGTGGCCCCATCACTGTAACGTGCAGCGATTCGTAGCCATTGGCCTTTGGTGTTGTTATCCAGTCGCGAATGCGGTCGGGCTTGGGTTTGTAAATATCGGTAACAATGGAAAGAACATCAAAACATTGTCGTTTTTCAGAAATCCCTGTTTTTGATTTTATGACGATCCTGATGGCGAGTATGTCGTATATTTCGTTGAAGGTCACTGATTTCTTCTGCATCTTTCGCCAAATCGAATAACAAGTTTTTAAGCGGTGGCTAACAACACAGTCAAAATCTTCAGTTTTTAGCTTCTCGGCAATTGGCCGGATAAATTCGTTTACCAGATAGTTTCTTTTTTCTTCCTGGTTGTGAAGCATCAACATAATCTGGTTGTACTCGTCGGGGTGTTTATGTTTGAAACTGAGGTCTTCGAGCTCGTTTTTTATGGCGTACAAACCAAGGCGGTGGGCCAGCGGTACATAAAGAAAAAGTGTTTCAGCAGCAATTTTGATTTTTTTATGCGGCTGCATCGAATCCAGTGTCCTCATGTTGTGAAGCCGGTCTGCAATTTTGATCAGAATTACCCGGACATCATCAGACAAGGTCATCAGCATTTTCTTCAGGGTAAGTGCATGTTTGGCATCAAAATCACCCGAGAGTTTTGTGAGGCCGTCAACAATACGGGCTACACGTTCTCCAAACATATTTTCGATGTCGGAAAGACGGTATTCGGTATCTTCAACCACATCGTGTAATAGTGCTGCAACAATGGAAGTGGCACCCAAACCAAGATCTACCGCTACTATTTTTGCTACGGCAATAGGGTGAATTATAAACGGTTCTCCCGATTTACGTTTAATCCCGTCGTGAGCAGCATTTGAAAAGCGAAATGCTTTTTCTATACGCTCCAATCGCCCTTCATCGAATTTTTCTGTTAATACTTTCCGAAAATCCTGGTAACGATCTTCAATGTATCCTATTTCTGCCTGTGTAAAATGTTGCATGTTTTAATATTTCTGAAGATACATGCTAAAAAATGCCCTTTTTTAAAAGCTCCTGAATATATAAATTCTTTCCTATTCCTGCGTTTTTCCCGGCTAAAATATCTCGCTCTTTATCGCCAATCAAAACTGAAAGCTTTGGATCAATATCGTATTCGTTTAGTGCCTGAACAATCAAACCGGGCTTTGGTTTTCTGCACTCACACTTACCTGTTATTTCAGGATGATGAGGACAATGGTAAACTTTTTCAACATGAATCCCCTTTGCTGCTAACTGTTCTGTTATCCATTTTGTTAATTGAAGATAATCGTTTTCGTTATAATAACCACGGGCAATCCCTGATTGATTGGTAATAATAAAAATTAAATAATCCAGGTCGCTGTATTTTTTCAAAAGCTCAAAAATTCCTGGTTGAAATTCAAAGTCTTCAATCCGGAACAGATAGTCTTTGTCGATATTAATGGTGCCGTCTCGATCCAGAAAAAGAGCTTTTCTTTTTGATTTGTTATGCATTGCCAAATAACTCTTTTTCTACCTGTTCGCAAATAATATGACCGATGAGCAGGTGTATTTCCTGGATTCGTGGAGTAATCTCAGACGGAACTTTAAAAATATAATCGCTCCATTTGTTGAGTTCACCCCCGGTTTTTCCGGTAAATGCTACAGTGATCAAGCCTTTTTCCCGCGCCATTTTAAAAGCTTCCACAATATTGGGAGAGGTGCCGGAAGTGGAGAGCCCGAACAACACATCTCCTGCCATCCCAAATGCATCAATATAACGGGCGTAAACTTTTGTAAAATTGTAATCGTTGGAAACCGCTGTTACAAACGAAGGATTTACATGGCAGGCTTCTGCCGGAATCGAGCTACGTTCCATATTGAACCGTCCGGAAAGCTCGGCAGCAAGGTGCTGTGCTTCGGCGGCACTTCCGCCATTTCCGCAAAATATTGTTTTGTTGCCTTTGCGGTAAGCTGCTGCTGTTTTTCCCGCAACGGTTTCAATTTGGGTAATAAATTCCTGGTCGCTTAAAAGTTGGGTACTTAATTCGGCCAGGTAACGAAAGCTTTCGGTGGTTTTACTCATTAAATGTCTGTTTTAATTTTTGCACAACAAATTTATCAATCGGAAAAGTAATATCTTCTTCCTTTAGCTCTTTTATTTTTTTCCATCTGAAACTTTGCGTGACAGAACTACCCATTTCAAAATCAAATGCTTTATCCGAAACCAAAAAGCGAAGCGGATATTTTAAATGAACCAGATAATATATGCTGATTAACTGTGCATTTTCATAAAACAAGGCTTTCTGATAAAAATCGGTAGTGTAAAAATGGCGGATGTTTTCAATTTCCTGTCCGTTACATTCTTCTGCAAATTCTCTTTTTAACCCTTCAATAAGTCCTTCGCCAAATTCCAATCCTCCACCGGGAAACTTGGTCATTTTCATTTCTAATACATATTCGTCGGAAAGCAGGACTTCTTTTTTGTGATTTACCACAATTCCGTAAACGCGTATAATAAATTTATTCGGGGTCATTTAGCTAAGTGTTTGTGTAATGTGCAATATGATTTCACTTGTTTGGCCCGGCTCAAACCAATGTACAGTTTCATCTCTTCTAAACCAGGTTAATTGTTTCCGGGCATACCGGCGCGAATTTCGTTTGATTAGCTCAATGGCTTTTTCCCGGGTGATCTTTTTATCAAACCAATCGAATAACTCGCGGTAGCCAACGGTATTTAGCGCATTCAAATGTTTTTTTGGATAAACGTGCCTGGCTTCTTCAATTAATCCGGCAGCAATCATTGTGTCAACACGTTGGTTAATTCGCTGATGTAATAACTCCCGCTCGCAATTAAGGCCAATTTTTACAATATTGAACGGGCGTATTTTATCCGGGTTTGTTCTGAATGAAGAATAGGGTTTCCCGGTCATCAGGCATATTTCCAAGGCATGAATAATGCGGTTGGGGTTTTTTAAATCGACGGTTTCATAATACACCGGGTCCAGTTTTTTTAGTTGCAGACGAAGATCTTCCAGCCCTGCTTTTTCGAAGCGTTGTTTCAGTGCTGTTCTTATTTCAGCATCGGCGTCGGGCATTTCATCAATTCCTTTACAAACCGCATCAACATACAGCATCGATCCACCCACCATAAGGACCAGGTCGTGCTTTTCGAAAAGTGTTTCCAGCAATTGAAGAGCCTCGTGTTCGTATTTGCTGGCATTGTAACTTTCCTCAATGGAATGAGTTTGAATAAAATGGTGCGGGACACTGGCCAATTCTTTGGGCGAAGGCACCGCAGTGCCAATATATAGTTCTTTGTAGATTTGCCGCGAATCGCACGAAACGATCTCGGTTTTAAAGTGGCGGGCAATTTCAATTCCTACCGAGGTTTTTCCTATGCCGGTGGGGCCAGTGAGAACAACAAGTGTTTTTTGCATAAAAGCTGGTGTCTTTTCAGCAAATTAAGGGCAAAAAAAAGACTGTTCAAAATTCGCTGAACAGTCTTGAAATTTCTTAAAAGTGATTTCCACTTAACACTTTAATCAGAAATCATCCATTTCCCCAAAGATTTCGGTATAATCATCCAATTCACCAAAATCCATGTAAACTTCTTCTTGTTGTAAATCAAGTTGCTCATGCTGAGTAACTTCTTCTCCAAGAACCTGAACAGGGGCATCTCCTTGTTTTAGAGTGATAAATGGTTCATTAAGACTTTTTTCCATAATAATACCAGTTAGTTCTATTAAAAATGATCTGTCATTCAAAAAGTCGAAAGTATAAATCAACTGTTGTCCTTTGGTATGCAACAAATCCTGTAACCTGGTTTTTTGCATAATAAAAAAGGCAGCACCATTTATACCTATATCGAGCATCGAAATCTCAACCAGCTTTTTCCATCTGTTTTCAGACACAAAAAAGGAAGCCAGTTGGTGCGATTCAAAACCAACACTTTTCTGTATTGTAGTGTGAAAATCGAAAAATGAATGTTTTGCATCGAGAGTAACCTCCAGACGGAAGTTTTGGGATTCTTGTGAATTGATTTGAAACTGAAATATCATAACCTTCACCTTGAATTACATCCAAATTTTACTGATATATTTTCAAAATCCAAAAAGAGAAATGCTTATTTGATAGAAAATATCTATCGTCAAATGTTTGTTGTTAGATTTATTCTCAACTGTTTCCTATTCTGAAATTGTTGGTTTTAAACTTGTTTTAACCGATTTTTTAGGGAAAAATAACAGATGATTTTTGTCATAAAAGAGGGCTAATTAAAAAATGTTAAAAAATATTAAGCATGTTTTTTTGTCGAACAATCGGCTATTGTGTTCAGATTTTTATAGTATTTCTGAATGTTTTGATAACAAAATGATATTATTTCTTTATTCCTCTTAGCATTTGTCTTTTCCCGGGAGGCCCGGGAAGGCGTTCCATTTCAAAGCCACAAGCCGCTAAATTTCGCCTTATTTCGCCTTTTGCACTGTAGGTTACAAATATTGCATCTTGACGGCAAGCAGTATAAATTTTTAGAAAAATGTCGGGTTGCCACATTTTGGGTTGTTTGTCGGGGCCAAAGGCATCAAAATAAATAATATCGAATTTTTGATCTTCGCCAAAAGTGTAGGAAGTAAGGTCGCCCTGTATTTTATAAATTGAAAAATAGTCAGAAATATAAGTTTCGTTATTCCACCCCGCACAGTGTATATCCTGAAATAGTTGATTGGCGTTATCCTCAAAAAGGCTTCCGTATTCAAGCGCTCGAATTTCGTCAATAGAGATTGGGTATTTTTCGATACTTACAAACCTGGTTTTTCTTTTTCTCTTGTTTGCTTCCAAAGCAGTAATCAGCGCATTCAGCCCGGTACCAAAGCCAACCTCAAATACGGTTGGTAATTTCGCTTTATGTGCCTGGTAGCCCTGTTGCAGGAAAACGTAATTAGACTCGGTAAGTGCTCCGTTTACAGAATGATATTGTTCATTCATCTCCGGAATAAACAATGTTTTGGAGCCATCTGCGGTTTCTATCAATCGTCTTTCCATTTATATAAAGATACTTCGGGTTTGATTTATGGTTGAAAAAGCTAATTTTGATTTTCAAAAATAGAAAATATGTTGGTAAGGCTGTATAATGAAAACCCTAATCCCCGCGACATTAGAACCATTGTTGATATTTTGCGGCAAGGAGGAGTAATTATTTATCCGACGGATACTGTTTACGGCCTGGGGTGTGACATTACCAATCAGAAAGCGGTTGAAAAAGTAGCCCGTTTTAAAGGAATTAAAATCGAAAAAAGTAATTTCTCATTTATCTGTAGCGATTTCAGCCATCTCTCCGATTTTACGAAACCGATCCCAAACCATATTTTTAAACTCATAAAGAAAAATTTACCCGGGCCTTTTACTTTTATCCTCGAAGCTAATAATAATGTTCCAAGGTATTTCAAAGGGAAAAAGAAAACGGTTGGCATCCGTATCCCTGACAATAATATTATTCGGTCGATTGTAGAAGAATTGGGTAATCCGATCATGTCAACATCTATTTACGATGAAGATGAAATTCTGGAATATACCACTGACCCGGAGTTGATTTATGAAAAGTACCAGGATTTGGCTGATGTTGTAATCGACGGAGGCTACGGTGAGTTGGTACCTTCAACCATTGTTGACTGTTCAGGGAATGATATCGAAATAATACGCGAAGGCAAAGGTATTCTGGAATATTAAGGAGAATTTGTTTTTGTTTATTCCTTCCAGAACGACGGCGAAAACAATACCAGTACGGTAAATAATTCCAGTCGCCCCAGTAACATTAGAAAGGACAGGAACCATTTTCCGAGCGGAGAAATATGGTAGAAGTTTTCAGCAGGGCCAACACTTCCCAGGCCCGGGCCAATATTTCCCAAACTTGTTGCTACAGCTCCCATCGACGATTCCATGTCGGGCTCAATTAATGTAAAAAGGATGGTGCTTACAAAGAATATTACCATGTACAACATGAAGAAAGCGAGTACATTGGTTACAATTTTTGCATCCACCGAATGGCGGTTGAACTTAACAGGAATAATAGCGTGTGGGTGTACCAACCGTTTTAGCTCGTAATAACCATTTTTGGCCAAAACAACAATACGCATAATTTTTATTCCACCCCCGGTTGATCCGGCAGAGCCACCAAAGAAAAATAAGGCAAAAATAAGCATTGTTAGAAATGGCGGCCAAACCAGGTAATCGGCAGTGGCAAAGCCGGTTGTGGTAACAATTGATACTACCTGGAATAATGCTTCCCGAAATGCATTTTCGAAACTAAGTTGAGAAGAAAGTAGCAGTCCGCCCGTAATTACAGCCGAGAAACAAAGAGTGATTAAGCTGTAATATTTAAATTCTTCATCCTTAATAACTGCGGAGAAACGGCCGGTAATTGCCATGTACGACAAGGTAAAATTGGTTCCGGCCACAAACATGAAAAAAGTAATTACATATTGAATAAACGGTGAGGGCCAAAAAGCAATACTGGCTTGTTTGGTAGAGAACCCTCCGGTTGCCATGGTTGTAAACGAATGGCAAATTGAGTCAAAAAAGCTCATGCCACCAATCCATAACAGAATTGTTTCGAACAAAGTGAAAAGAAGATAAATCCCCCAGAGTGTTTTGGCTGTTTGTGCAATTCTTGGGCTGATTTTGTCAGGGGTAGGCCCGGGCACTTCTGCCATAAACAGCTGCATACCACCAATTCCGAAAACGGGTAAAATTGCCAGGGAAAGAACAATGATTCCCATACCTCCCAGCCATTGGGTGATACTTCTCCAGAACAATATTCCATGTGGCAGTGCTTCAATATCGTTTAATATGGAAGAACCGGTAGTTGTAAAGCCCGATATTGTTTCAAAAAAGGCATCAGTAAAACTTGGTATAGAGCCACTTATGATATAAGGGAGGCAACCAAAAAACGAGAAAACGACCCAAACCATTGTAACAATAATAAAGCCTTCGCGTTTCCCGATATCTTTCTTCGAATTCCAGGTGGCATATGTAATTAGTGCACCCAGGGCCAGGTTAATCCCGGCAGAGATCAGAAATGCCGTGCTGTCTTTCTCTCCGTAAATCAAAGCTACAGCAAGTGCTATAAGCATTGCCAGCCCTTCAACAACTAGGAGCAATCCAAGTACTTTAAAAATGATCTTGAAATTCATTCGGGATTGGTTTTGTCTCTATTTGAAGAACTTCTCTATCTTTTTAATTCCTGCCGGCAGGGTAAATACAACCACTTTATCTCCTTCCTGAACTTGCGTATAACCATGAGCGATATATCCCATATTTCCACGAATAACGCCCCCTATTTTTGCTTCAGCCGGAAATCCAAGATCTTTCACCGGTTTTTGGGTAATTTTGGCTCCCGGTTTGGCAATAAATTCGAATACTTCAGCTTCCGAAGCAGTCAGGCATTTTACTTTCGATATTTCGGCATTCAGTGTAAACCGATAAATATAACTGGCGGCAATCAGTTTTTTATTGATAATACTTCCAATGCCAGTGTTATCAGCCAGTTTCATGTAAGCAAGGTTTTCAACTTCGGCAACAGTCCGGCGCACTCCCAGGGTTTTTGCCAGGTTACAGCCCAGAATATTGGTTTCAGAATTGCCTGTGGTTGCCACAAAAGCATCCATTTTATCAATGCCTTCTTCTTTTAGCAGATCCAGGTTGCGGCCATCGCCGTTAATTACCAGCACATTGCTAAAACGATCAGCAATTTCCTCGCATCTTTCCCTGTCACTTTCAATGATTTTTATACGATAGCTCTCTCCCAGTTTCTCAACTGCTTTTTGGGCAATACGGCTTCCTCCCATAAACATGATGTTTTTAACATCAAATTGCTTTTTCCCGGTCAGCTCAAGCACATTTGTTTGTTCCGAAGGTGTTGTAATAAAGAAAACTACGTCGTCGTTTTGAATAGAGTCGTGCCCGTTTGGAATAATTGTGTCGTTATCGCGTTTTATGGCTACTACCAATAAATGTTGATGCTCAATCGCCAACTCTTCAAAGGTTTTATTCAGGATCGGGGCATTATCACGAACCTTGATTCCCAGAAGTAATAATTTCCCATTTGAGAATTCGATCATCTGGCGGGTTACCGTTTGCTTTACCGATGCTACAATTTCTTTGGCTGCTAAACTTTCGGGGTAAATCAACTCGTTGATTCCCATGTCGTTTAGTTTTGTCCGGTATCTTTCCTGCAAGTATTCCTGATTGTTAATGCGTGCGATGGTCCGGTTTACCCCGAGGTATTTTGCCATGGCACAAGCCAAAACATTTCTTTCTTCAAAAGGCGTTACTCCAATAAACAGATCTGCTTTTGCCAGGTCCGTTTTTTTGAGGTCGGAAAACGAATGGGCTGAACCAATAACGGTCATTAAGTCAACTTCGCTGCTAATTTTGGATAGTCGTTCCTGCGAATCGTCCAAAAGTACAATATCATGGTCTTCTTTGGATAACATCCGTGCAAGATGTGTTCCCACTTCGCCGGCACCGGCAATTACAACTTTCATTGTCTGCTGTCTTTGTAAAAAATTCGCAACAAATTAATGTATTAACTTCTATAATACCATGTAAAAAACTGTTTTTTAATTTTTTACTCACATTAAATTTAACATACTTCCGGGCAAAATACAATATAAGTAATTGAAAACCAGAAACTATATTTGCAAGATTATTGTCGGATTCGTGCTCCTTTCGCGAAAGGATTATGCTACCACCGGGTTTGAAATGCTCCTTTCACCGGAAGAGAATGGATTGCCGGATTTTCAGAGGGAATATATCTTGACGTGATCACATAAACGCCCTTCTTATTTTTATATTCTTCAGGGGCGAAATAAGTATTCCGAATTAGAAAATCGGGCGTGAGGTTTGGTTTTGGACTTTTATCATTATTGTCAGATTGAACAATTTTTCCGTTAAAACAAATCAAGTTGTCACGAAGTAACAATTGTGAATCTTCATAAGAGTCGTTTTGCAGCAAATACAGTGGAGGGTTAAGCTTTTTATTTACTACAACGTTTTCTACCATTTGCCGGCTGTAGCCCGTACTGTCGATAGGGAGTTGGGTGATAATATAATTTTGCCGGCCATTAATTAGTTGAATAATGGTGTTGTCGTAGTTGTTGTAAACAATAAGCTCACTTTTCCTGTATTGCCTGAACTTCTGCATCATTGAAAAAGAAAATAGTAAAGTAAGGAATACAAGCGAGTATTTTAGCTGCCTGATCCTTAGTGATTCAATAAATGCAAAGCAAAATAGCAGTGCAAATATCAGTACGATTGATTGAGTGGTATTTAGAGAGACCGACAAAACCGAGCTGGGTAAGTTTTCAATTGTATGGAGAAGTTGGTACAGGCCGCCGATCAGCTCTTTTGTTATAAACGCGATTGCCCCTGAGACATAGGGAACACCGGAAAACAGTAACAACAGAACGCCCAGTACAATTAACACAAATACCGCCGGTATTACAATTATGTTGGTTAACAGGAAATAGCTCGGAAACTGATGAAAGTAATACGAAGTAAAAGGGAAAGTTGTGATTTGTGCTGCAATTGAAACCGTAATCAAAACCCAGATGTAATGAATTATTTTGTTGTTCACATGCAAAAGTTTTTCCAGTTTTGGTTGTAAAAAAAACGATCCCAAATACCGCAGAGTACGAAAGCTGGAATCCCGCATCGAAAAGGTTGTTTGGATTAATTAACAGTAGAATAAAGGCAGATGTAGCCAGTGTGTTATAGATGTTGGCTCTTCGGTTTATAGTGGTGGCGATGCTAACCAGCGAAAACATTGTGGCAGCCCGTAATACCGATGGAGATAAACCGGTTAGTAATGCATAAAACCAAAGAAGTGAAACGGAAGATACAACAAAAATTATGCTCCCCTTTTTGCTCCGCTTCAAAAAACCAAGAATCAAAACAAACATCCCAAAAATGATCCCGATGTGTAAGCCTGATACTGCCAAAACATGCATTGCCCCGGCAGCCGAAAAAGTTTTTTTAGTTTCCGGATCGAGGCCCCGTTTGTAGCCTAAGGTTAGGGCCGAAAGAATAGCTGTCTCATTTTTCCCCAGGTTTTGTTGTCGGTAAATTGTAAGCAGTTTTTCCCGTAACTTTTCTGCAAAAATTACCGGGCTGGAAACAGTGAGTGATGTGGCTGTCCAATTGTTTTCAGCCAAATACAATTGCCGGTATATTTTTTGGCGTTTCAGGTAGGTTTTGTAGTCAAACTCGTAAGGGTTTCCGTTGTTGGAAATCATCTTAGGCTTTTCCTTAAATAAAATAACGGTACCGGGAGAGAGGTTTTCGGCAACTTCATTTTTTGCAAAATAGGTAAGAATTTTTTCGTTGGTGTGAAATATTGAATCGTTTTTGTGGAAGCCATTTGTTTTTAAGATGGTTTTATATGAATTGGGCTTTTCTTCAGGTTTTTCCAGTACAACTGCCGAAAAAGTGCCTTTCTCGTATAAAGGTGGAATTTGGTTGTAACGACTAAAATTCAGTATGCCAAGCAGCAAGAATAAAACGGTAATAAGTAGTCCAAAAATAGCATTGAGTGCAAACCGGTATTTACGGTGTGTCAGTAATGAAACAATAAAAATAACCACTGCAATACTAAATACTGTAACACTCCCGGGAGAAAAGTAACTGGCAAGCCATATACCGCTTGCATAAGCTACAGTAATTCTGAGGATGGGTATTTTTTGAAGTAAATTTTCCAAGTTTTCGTCTGAAGGATATATGCGCTCAAACGAAGAACCCGGGAAAAGGTTACTATTTTGCCGGAACTTTTATTCGGTAGGCAGGAATTACTTTGCCCTGGCTGATGCTTAAAAGTTTGCTTTTTAAAAGTCTTTTTCGGAGAGGGGAAAGGTAATCAATAAATAATTTTCCCTCCAGGTGATCGTATTCGTGCTGAATTACCCTGCCTGCAAATCCTTTAAATGTTTCGGTATGTTCTTCAAAATTCTCGTCGAAATAGTGGAGTGTAACTTCGTCGGGGCGCGAAACATCTTCCCGTATTTCGGGAAGACTTAAACAACCTTCGTTCATTATCCAGTCTTCTCCTTCTGTTTCCAGTATTTCGGGATTTATAAATACTTTTTGAAAATCCTTAAGTTCGGGCTCATCATCGGCACCTGAACTGGCATCTATAACAAACAGGCGAATGGATAAACCTACCTGGGGAGCAGCCAGGCCAACGCCATCAGAATAATACATGGTTTCCCACATGTTTTCGATTACTTCATCCAGGTTCGGATAGTCTTTATTTATGTCTTCCGCTCTTTTTCTTAAAATCGGATCGCCGTAAACAGTTACCGGATATTTCATTTCTACTTTTCTTATAATAAGTTTCTACGTTGCTCTAAATAATTCTGCAAAATTATGGTGGCGCTAATACCATCAATCATTTCTTTATTTTGCCGTTGCTTTTTTTTCAGCCCGCCATCAATCATGGTTTGAAATGCCATTTTCGATGTAAAGCGTTCATCATAAAGCTCTAACCTGATCTCCGGATAAATTTGCTGAAATTTTCGAAGAAAAGGATTAATGTAACGAACAGCTTCGGAGGCCTCGTTGTTCAACTGGCGCGGATAACCTACCACTACTGTTTCTACTTTTTCTTTCTGAAAGTAATCTTTCAAAAAATCCCAAACAGTATGGGTTGGGATGGTGGTAAGTCGGGTTGCAATAATTTGTCCCGGGTCTGTAACGGCCAGCCCTACACGTTTTTTTCCGTAATCAATTGAAAGAATTCTTGCCATAATTTTTTAATCGCTGCAAAAGTAGAGAGAATTGGTTTAAAAAAAAAGAGTTGGCTAAACGGGTTATTTTCAATGTATTCTGATTAAGTGTAAAAAATGCTGTTCATTTTTGGCACAGGCTTTGCAAATTAGTTTGCAATTACCGGTTTAAACAAGGCGCCAAAAGAGCAATGCAAACAATTTGTTGAATTTTAAATTAAACGTCATGAAAGCTATAAAATTCAGACTGTTTGCCACGATATTTACTCTGGCGGCAGTTATTACAGCAGCAACATTTGAGGCAAATGCACAAAGCAGGTCCTCACAAAGTAGAAGCGGATCAAGAGAATCCGGAAGGAGTACACAAGATACACGTAGAAGTGTAGAGCGGAAAAGTGCGAATAAAGATTACAGCAGCGTTCAGCGAAAATCAACAAATACGCAAACAAAAAGTGCAAGAACTCAAAGCACCCGCCCTTCTGTAACAAAATCAGGAAATAGTCAAAGTCGTTCAAGTTCTAATTCAAGTAGAAACGCTACCGCAGATTATCAACGTCAGACAACGAATAGAAGCGTTGCAAGCAAGGGAAATACTACAAGCGTTAGAAGCAATGGACAAGCAACACCCAGCCGGAGTTCGAAGTCAACATATCGTTCATCAGGCGAACAGAGCCGAAATACGATTCAAAATAAAAGTAACAATAGCCGGGCAACGCAGGTAAGTGTTCCGAGTAGTAATAGTGGCAGAAGCACCGGAAGGACTGTAACCGAAAACAGAGACTTTTATCGGGTTGACAGGAACGACAAACACTACTCGCCAAATAGCAGCTACCGGGGAGGGCGCGATTACTGGAGAGGAAATAATCGTTCGGACCGTATGAATTACAACCACAACAACCGGAAATATTATACGAATTACAATTATCTGAAAAGTAGCCACTGGAACAGAAAATGGGAAAACTACCGCTGGAATTACAACAGCTGGCGCGATTATTACAGCGGATACAATCCACACTCTTACATTTATTCAAAATATTATTTCCATCATCCGTACTACGGACACGTTCTTTCAAGATTTGATTATCGCCCTGTAGTTTTTGTGCACAATCATCATCAGTATTATTGTTACAACGGTCACTTCTTCAATTACAGGCCGGGTATTGGTTATATTCTTGTTGATTTGCCCTACGGTTTCTCGTTCGAATACCTGCCACAGGGCTACTCTGAAAGGGTTCATATAAATGGTTATCTGTATTTCAGGATTGGAAACCTGTTCTTTGAAGCTACGAATTATGGATTTAGCCTGGTTCACTATCCCGAAAGATATTACGCCTACGATAACGGATATGAAAATCAGGGATATTATTACGACGATATTTACCGATAGTTAGTAAGTGCTAAACCTTTGCAATATATTGTTTCTTGTTTCGCTACCCGCAATTTTGCGGGTAGCGTTTTTATTTCAAGAATCTTCTTATGCTCGAAGGTATATTTAATTTGCAGGTATATAATCCGCTTCAATTTTTTTTCTATTTTTAGACAACCAAATGCTATATCTATGTCAGCAAAACTAAAACGAGATCAATTACCCCCCAAAAAGGCTGAGAACTGGAGAGTGAATTTCAGTCACGAGTCAAAACTTACATTTAATTTAAAGGTTCCGAAGATAATCCTCCAAAAAGAAACCTATAAATCGTTGATTGGAGAAAATGAAAATCGGGTTCGGGTTTATCTCGGCCTCGAACCGGAAAAGAAAGAGGGGAAATATGAACTTTGTGCCTATGCAGTATCTGCTTTTCTTTTGGGGAGCGGAGATGTTTATGCAGATTATGAAACCCCGGTATTTAAATTATCAAAGAAAAACGAAAACCTTTCGGATAACAATAAAGCGGTTATTGAAAGCATCCGGATGTATCGGAAGTGGCGCTCAGGAGAACTCGACCCTGATCATGAAGGAGCATCGTTCAGACAATATATTTATCCGAATGCTTATTTGTTAACAAAATTTGAGCTGCACGAATTGTTCAATGCGCAAAGCCGCCCTGAAATACAGATGGAGTTTGGAATTGCAAAAACGATGGATGTTATTATTGGCCCGGTTTCGGCAGCGAGAACAGGCCCAACGCCGGTTGGAGATGATGACGTTTTTAATAACGCAGGGATGTGCCCTCCATATTGCGACGAAAGAAGTATTTATAATTCTTAACGATACTCCTTGAGTTTTACTGTTTACAATTGGACACCTATTTTAATTCCTTTGGTTATTGGGGCGTGCAGGTATAGCTCACTCGACCGTCCTGCGCGGATTCTGTTTTATTTTGTTGTTTATGGTACTACTAACGAACTGCTTGGTTTTGTTCTTCGCTTTATTGTAAGAGTGCACAATACAATGCCCTTGAGCAATCTCTATTTTATGTCCGAGTTTCTGTTGCTTGGCCTCTTGTATCGCGAACTTCTGAAAGATCGGTATCCGTCTTCTGCGTTTATTGGGATTATATTGCTTTTCGAACTGGCTAGTATTGTTAATCTTTTGTTTTTTCAGTCTTTATATGAATATCCATCATTGCTACAAACAATAAGTAAGATTTTTCTAATCGGATTTTCACTTCTCTATTTTTATAAAATTATGGATGAAGCAAAAATTGAAAATCTTTGGAAAGAGCCCACTGTATTTGTAAATGTGGCCGTTCTTGTTTATTATTCAGGTAATTTGTTCTTTTCGTTGTTGTTCAATGTCATTCTCGAATATTCAAGAGCATTTTCGAAAATGACAGTTGTATATTATTCAATTTTAAATGCACTTTTTTATTTTTTGATAGCTTATAGTTTTATGTTGGCCGGTAAAAACAGAAAACACTAAGAGCCTGTTTAAATTTTATCTTTTAGAAATATTATGATGCGTTTTTTGCTTAAACAAGGCGGATTTGACGCGAATAGCCTCAGCTATTTACGGAAAATTCAACGCAGTATAAGTGAAAAAGGCGCATTATAGAATAAATGGATAATTTTTAAATAGGCTCTAATTTTTCTGACCAAAAATCAATTTTTTTAAATTTCCGGTAGAAATAAATATTGTTAACTAATTTAGTAACGTAATGGATATTGTTTGAATGGGATCGGGGAATACAGATATAACGCTTATTTACTTCTTAGGAACAATTGGCATGATGTTGCTGGCCGGAGGTTTATTTTTCTTCTTCGTTTTTTATCAGAAACGTTTGTTGCAAAAACAATTGGAGTTAAATAAAGTAAAGCAAGACCAGCAGGAACAGATTTTAAAAAATACGATAGAGGCGCAGGAAAATGAACGGCGACGTATTGCGCAGGATTTGCACGATGAAGTGGGGGCTATGTTGTCGGTTGTAAAACTTAATGTTGGGCGTATCGAAAAACGTTCGGAGGAAAAGTCCCGGATACTGGCATCTGAAACCAAAACGTATCTTGATGATGTAATTACACAGGTTCGACGAATATCCCGGGCACTCTTGCCGCCAGCGTTGGAAAAACTTGGACTTTACCCGGCCCTTGAGGAGTTGGTAAACTGGGTAAACAAATCGGATCAGTTGCATATTTTTATACAAAAAACCGGGGAAGCAGTTCGTTTTGACAGCAAAAAAGAACTGGCTGTTTTTCGTGTGATTCAGGAGTTGATGAACAATACAATTAAACATGCCGGAGCCAGTCATTTAACGTTAATACTTAGGTTTGGAACAGGGGCGCTTGCAGTTCTTGTGCGCGACAATGGAAAAGGTTTTGATATCCGTGCAAATAGTTATTCAGGACTTGGGTTGAAGAATTTGCAAAGCCGAATAGATATGGCAGGCGGAACAATGAAACTCAAATCGAAGATTGGTGTTGGAACTACAGCTATATTATTATTGAATACCAATGAGTGAGCCAGGATTGAAAATAGTGGTAACAGATGATCATAAACTTTTTCGAAAGGGTATGATTGCACTTCTTTCTGATTTCGAACAGGTAGTAGAGATATTAGAGGCAGAAGACGGTGTGGATCTTTTGGAGTTATTAAGCAAAGAGTCACTTGTCCCCGATATAGCTCTGTTGGATATAAATATGCCACGAATGGACGGAGTGGAAGCTACCCGGCAGTTGAAATTGAAATTTCCATCTATTCGGATAATAATTTTAAGTATGGACGACGACGTTCAACTGGTTTCGCATTTGGTGAGTGAGGGGATAAGCGGTTATCTTTTAAAAAATGCTGATCCTGACGAGCTAGAGCTTGCCTTGAAGAAGGTAATGAAGGACGATTTTTATTTTTCGCCCAGTCTTACGGCTGCAGTTCTTACAAGTTCAAAATCAGTGGTTAAATTAGAAAAACAGTTGTCCGGAATCGAACTTTCAGAACGGGAAGATCAGGTGCTTAAGTTGATTTGTGAAGAATTAACCGCGGCAGAGATTGCTGACCGTTTATCGTTAAGCACCCGAACGGTTGAAGGCTATAAACGTAATCTCCTCGAAAAAACAAAAACCAGAAATATGGCAGGCCTTGTGATTTTTGCCATGAAAAATAATCTTGTTCAGGTTTAAGCAAATGTAATTCAAAAAAGAAAGGGGAACGCATGTGCACCCCCCTGTTGGAAACATTTACCTTATTTTCACCATCACGGCTCAGGGAAAGAGGCTGTATGTTTGTAAAAGTGCATAAGCATCCAAATTTTGTAAATTAGTTTTTGCAAAACAAAAAGATGAACACTTATGCAAAGGAAAGTTAAAACAATTAGTTTTCATGGACAAA
>JBKEDN010000046.1:0-38249 GCA_047975435.1 Draconibacterium sp.
GGAAACCTGGCCTGAAAATCAAAAATCGTTAGGCTTTTAAATTGTTGCTCCATATTATTATTGTTAGATTCCCCCAATTTACTGATTTTTTAGTTATTGACAAAATGCCTAATTCAATAAAATATTAACAGCTTCATTAATTATCTATGTATTAGCTGGCACTTCGGGGTTCTGGTTAAATAGCCTAAACCTTATATTAGTTGGTCGTGTACTATTGGGCGTAGGAGTAGCCGGGATTATGACATCAGCAACTACTCTGATGGGAGACTATTTCACAGGGCAAAAACGTGAAAAATTCATGAGCATACAGGGAGCTTTTGTCGCCTTGGGTGGTCTGCTTTTTATTACGTCAGCAGGGTATTTAGCTGATATAAGTTGGCGTCTTACCTTTCTGGTTTATGGGTTTGCAATAATTGTTTTGGTTCTTGTCCCTTTTGGATTATATGAACCCAAAGTTGAACATAAGTCAATAAGTAAGGATACCAGAAGTTTAAAAGTAACTAAAATGGTATGGCTTGTATATTTGAGTGCCTTTATCACAACTATTTTCTTTTATATCATCCCTGTTCAATTACCATTCTTATTACAAGGGTTTGATGGTGTTAAAGGGAATCAGATTGGTTTAGCTATTGGATTTATGACAATCGCACAGGCTATCGCTGCTTTCTCCTATAAAAACTTAAAGCAAAAATTAAGCTTCCTAAATATTTACATGCTTGGCTTTGCTATTATGGGAGTTGGATTTTTAATTGTCGGTTTAAGTTCGACATACATTACAGCCATTATAGGAGTATTGGTTATTGGATTAGGGATAGGTAGTCTTATACCGAATGCTAATCTATGGATTATGTCCTTAATTCCAGATAGTCAAAGAGGCAAATACATAGGAACCTTGACTACAGCAACATTTATGGGAATGTTTATATCACCTGTGGCAATCCAACCAATTCAGAATGTAGTAGGATTAAATTATAGTTTCGTGGTTGCTGCCGTGATATTAATCCTTCTTTCTGCATTCTACCTGTCACTTTCAAAACTGACATCTTCTAAAAACAAATGGAGTTACACGCTAACCAATTACATGAGGAATCAAGAAAGAGCATGATAAAAAAAAACAAATTAAAACAATTAATACAATGAAAAATAAGGTAATTAAAATTACAGGTTGGACATTAACTATTCTTTTAGGATTAATGTTTATTATGAGCGCAGTTACAAAGCTCACTTTAAATGAAATGGCTCAGGAACAAATCACCATGTTAGGACTCGAGGCAAATACTTTCCGAATTTTGGGTTTAATAGAATTAGTTTCCGTTATTCTATTTATTGTCCCCAGAACTGGTGTTGTAGGGGCATTATTGTTAATGGCATATATGGGTGGTGCAATTGCCACACATCTAATTTTAAAACAATCTTTTGTAATGGGAATAGCTCTCGAAACAATGGTTTGGATTACAGCAGCTTTACGCTTTCCTGAATTACCTGGTCGGTTATTCTATGGAGTAAAAAAAATATCTTAAAAACATTAAATATTTAATTATGGACAACATGAACAAAAAGAGAATAGTTATTGCTGGTGCTACTGGTGCACTTGGCAGTAAAATTGTGAAAGAAGCCTTGGAATTAGGCGCAGATGTAACCGCAATGGTTCGTGCTACTAGTAACAGAAGCAAACTAGAAAAAATGGGAGTGAAAAGTTTCGTGGTTGGAGATATGATGGACAAAGCATCGTTGATGGAAGCACTAACTCCCGAACATAAATTTGATGCTATTATAGCAAGTGCAGCCGGATATACAAAACACTCAAAAGGTGATAATCCGGAAACGGATACAATTGGTTATCAAAATTTGGCGGATGCAAGTAAAGCTGCCGGAATACAACGCTTAGTTTTAATTTCGATTCTTGAAAGTGATAAAGCTGTTACTGTTCCGCATTTTCACAATAAATTTAAAACAGAGCAATATCTCCAAAAAATAGGTCAACCATATATTGCTCTTCGTCCGGGTGCATTTTTCGACTGGTCGGATAGCATGATGCTGGGCAAAATCAAAAAAGGTGTTTTCCCTATCTTTTTTACTGAAGCAAAGTATGGAACAATCAACACTTCCGATTTGGCACGTTACACAGCACAAGCAGCTATTTCCCTTTCCGATGACGAAATTAACACTTCCATAGATTTGGGTTGGAGTGTTCCTGTAAATGGAGAAATCATTGCCAATGCGTTTAGCAAGGTGCTTAAAAAACCTTTTACATCGAAGCCTGCATTGCCAATTTTCATTCTCAAAGTTATGGGCTTATTCAATAAGGGCATGAAAGATATGTACGAAATGGTAAAATGGGTAAATACTGGCGAATATGTAAGTAAAAATTCACAACGACAGAAAGAACTTTTCGGTGATTTACCAACTCCAGAAGAGGCTATTGAAAGGTATTGTAAAGAAAAAGATTTAATATAATAAGCCTGGCACTATGATTAAAAAACTTGACACAAAAGAACAAAAATTATTGAAGTTTTTTCATCTGTTGTTTGCATTTATGTGGTTTGGAGGTGGACTTGCGCTAACCTTATTTGCACTGTGTTTTGTTCCCACAAATTTACAGGAAGCCCACTTCCTTTCTAATATCTTAGATTTTATTGATGTCTGGTTTATAATCATTGGAGCAAATGGTTTATTAGTTACAGGTTTAATTTATGGTATCTGGACAAAATGGGGATTTTTTAAGCATACTTGGATAACAATAAAGTGGATAATACTCGCTTTTCAAATTGTATTCGGCACATTCGTTCTTGGCTATTGGGTTTCAGCCAATTTAGAGATGGCCGAATCCATGAAAAACGATATTCAATTTTACCCCGACTTTTTCAAAAATCTACAATATTTAGGATGGGGCGGAAGTTTGCAGATGATACTATTAATTGCAGTAATCTTGATTTCAGTTTATAAACCTTGGAAGAAAAGATAAATAGAATTTGTAATATATTATTAAATATTGGAGAAATGAGTAAATATAAAAATATAGCCACGATTGGGAAATCCATCAGGCGACCAGGAAATCATAATTTCAGTGCTTCCAATGTTTCTTCCAATTCTGTTGGAACCAGCATTGACCCTGTTATATCGATTGACCATTTCGAGATTAGGAAGGCTACATTTCCACCACATCCTCATGCAGTTTTTTCAGCAGTAACCTATCTTTTTGAGGATGGAGAGGGTGAATTTGTTAGTCGGGACAGTACCGGAGGGCATCACGTTTCAAAACCTGGAGGTGTAATATGGAATGTTGCTGGTAGTGGTGTTATGCATGAGGAGTATCCCAAAGTACAGGGTGAATTATCACATGGATTACAGATGTTTGTTAATCTTTCATCGGCAAATAAAATGCAAAAACCACATGTCTTTTTTGTCGATGGACCAGATATTCCGACCTTTTCCAAAGATGGAGTAAAAGTTAGAGTTATTGCTGGTGAGTTTCAAAATATGAAAGCAAAAATTCAACCACCGGGAAACATCACCTATCTGGATATCTTTTTATCACCTAGAAAAGAAGTAGAAATACCATTATCAGCGAATAATAGAACCTTACTATATTTTATAAGCGGAGGAGCAAAAGTCGGGAATGAAGACAAGTGGTTAGAAGCACCTGACGCTTCAATTTTAACAGATGATGCAGATACGGTATTCATCAAAACTGAAGAATCAGAAGTTCATTTGGTTTTAGTTGCCGGTGAACCTACCAATGAACCGATTATTGCACATGGCCCATTTGTAATGAATACAATGGAACAGATTAATGACGCTATTATCCGATATCAGAATGGTAGTATGGGATATTTGGCAAGTACAAACAGCTTTTAATTAATATTAACATGAATTTATTCAAAAAGATAGATTGGATAATTATGTTCGGTCATGTAACCTTGTTTTTAGAAGGATTAATGCTAAAATCGAGCTTTGAATTAAGCAAAATGATGCCATTAGAAACAGATTACTTCCGCCAATAGGAGCAAAGGAGATAAATGGTTGTAATGATGATAATCTTGTCGTAAATTTAGTAAACATTTGCGACAAGATTAATTACCTTTACTTCTGCAATACACTGTATTAGTGAGTATTGAAACAATACCACCAGCGAGCCCCCTCCCGCGAAAAAAGGATCTTTTCTATGATACCGGGCACCAACCCCTCTCACAAAATACTTACATTTCCGAAAAACAAGCCCTCCGGGTTTTCAAAAGCTTCCGACATAAAGCCATTCATTCCAAAACCGGAAGAGTTAATTGCCGCCTCCACACAAAGCCAATTTCAAAAAGACTTAACCTCGTAAACTCCGGTTAAAACATTTTGAAATCCCACATCAACACTTCCGCTTTTTCCATTCATTATTTATTTCTTTTCCTTTTGAAAATTTTCCGAAAATGTTGCTAGAGGTGTTTACGGGGTTGAATGGGAGCACTCTCCCAGTACGAAATATATACCAACCGACCCTAAGAGAAAGTAAAAGAGAACGAATTGAATCTAAGATTCTTCATTGTTTAAGGTCTCTATTGCCTCAACAAAATCCAGCTTAATGAGTTCCCAATATTTACCTTTTAAGCAAATCGGTTCAAAATCATTATCAGCAGTTTCAAAATTGGTAAAGTTCCTGAGTATTTCATCAGCATCATGTGAGTATGGATAACGCTCTTCATGCAACTGAATCATTTGAGGGATTGAATAGAAATCTAACAATTCATGTAAATCCCAAAAATCTTTTTTTCTGGCTCCACGGCTCACAACATCGACCTTCATTGCTGTTATCTCGTCGAGGGTGGCAAGCCTTATATGGTCAATCACCAAAGCGGGACGAATAAAAGGATCGGTATAATACAAATCGAGCTTAATACAGTCTTCTGCTGAATTGCCAATAAAGTATGATTTCCCCATCGCAACCGGACCTTCACGAGAATCAACGTATTCGAAATTATTTTTAAGGTGCTTGTCTATTACATCAAAACCAATCTCGCCGTAAGGAGTATCGGTGAACAAATCAATGTCAACAGATTCACGATGTCCTAACTGTAAACTTAACGCGGTTCCTCCTACTAAACGAAAAGGAGTGAAAAGTTCTTCAGCCATCAACCACGACAAAATTGAGCGTAGCTGTGATTTTACAGTGTTGTATTTTAATTGGTTAATCATTTACTCACTGGAGAAATTTCTTGATATTGCTTTCCAATACTGTGGAACGTTTTGAGATGTGGGCTATGATGGCTTGTACTTCCTTTTTCCCATAAAAACGCATTATTTCTGTAATCTCCTGATCGTTACCCCGCTCAAAAATGCGCATTATTACACTTACTTTGCTCTTTTCCCAGTTAATTGAATTTATATCAGTATCCCAGAACAAAACAGGTCGCAGAAGTTTTAAATTGGGCCGGTCATTCAGTGCTTGTTTTTTCTTTTGTTGCTCAATATCGTAATAAGCTTGTAATACAGCAAAAAAGCTTTCATCGATTCCCAAAGCATCACCCAGTCTTATTGATAGTGCCGGATTGATGCGACGTTTTCCTTTGGTAATATCCCCTAAAAGTTGAGGATATTCTCCAATAGATAACGCAATACGCCGCTTGGGAAGTTTTCTTTTTTTCAACTCCCTTTCAAGGATAATCCCCGGATGTATACCCTTTAAAAGCGCGATATTTTTTTCGATGGTGCTCATGACAAATACATTTACAAATATAAACAAATTTGTTTACAAATGAGATCATGTACTTTTAAAAAAACACGTTACAATAATACCTCCATTGCTTCATCAACAAGCGAGTTATCAAGTTCTTTCAGGTAGGCCTGGGTAATTGCCAGATTTTGATGCCCCATTGATTCACTTATTATATCGGTAGAAATTCCTTTCTGCTTTAAACTGTTGGCATAACTATGCCGGGCAACATAGCTCGATACATTCTTTTCAATTTTACACAGTTTTGCAATTTCCTTCAATTTTTGGTTATACCTCGTTAAAGTCTTTTTCTTTCTATTTTCTATCTGCGTAGGCGACATTTTGTCTTTAAGTAAAATCGGAAATATGTATTTAGAACCGTTTTGATGTTCTTTATAATAATTCAAAATTTGCTGAACAGGAGGCAGGATTTTAATTCTAAAATTTGCTTTGGTTTTTGAACGCGTATAATAAATCTGGCCGTCCATAACATCCTTCCATTCAAGTTTCATCATATCGGCATAGTTCATCCCACGAGTATAAAAACTGAAAACAAAATAATTTCTTGCATCAATTAATTCCGGATGCTCACCCAAGTCTTTGTTTACGATTTTTACTACATCATCATAAGTTAATGCTCTTTTGGCACCTCTACCCTTTAATTTCGAAATTTGATATGATTTGAAAGGATAGTTATCTGGTTTAATCAAGCTTCTTTTTATCGCAAAATTAAATAATGCTCTTAGCGTCCGCATCCGTACGCTTATTCCACCATCTGTTCCATTTCGCGATCTTAAATACACTTCATACTTATCCAGGAAAGTCGGCGTGATATCGTTAAAATTCAATACCTTTTTCTTACGGTATTTTTTAACCGAGTTGTAGGTATCGCGGTTAACCTGTGCATTGCCGGTCCTTCCGGCCTTTATCATTTCGTCAATCAATTCGTCCCAAAATTTATAAACATTTTGATATGCCGGATTAGATTCGATCCGAATGGCCCTTTCGATATCGGTTAAGGTATAGCTTCTCTTATTTTGCTGTAGCTCTGTAACCACACTTGTAGCGTGGTCAATTAACTTTAGTAATACCCTGTTTTTGTTTAAATAGTTTGCAGCATTTTGATTAAATATTCCTTTTTTCGAATCCCATTCTTTCGTATCCGCAGTGTACGGAGTACGAAAAAATATAGTCTTACGATCTTTGGAAATACGCAAATAAATAGGATATTTACCATAAGATAGCTTCTTCTTTCTCATAACATTCTTAAAACTAATCATTTACATCATTTTTTGGGTACAACATAGGTACAACAAATGGACATTTAAAGGTAAATAAATGAAATTTAAGAACAAATAAAAAATTCGTAACTACCTGACTATGTGAACATAAGGCAACACGTGAAATTAAATGAAATCTATTTTAAATGTTTTGGGAGCAGGGGGTCCCAGGTTCGAATCCTGGTATCCCGACCTAAAAATCAAAGAGTTACAAGATTTATTTCTTGTGACTCTTTTTTATTTGCATATATTTTGCATACAAAATGAATTATTTTTGATCTGCTTTTGCAAATAAAAAAATACTCCTCCCATTGCAACTATCGTATTCCATTGCAAGTAGTTATCCATGAATTCAAAAATTTTAAATCATGGAAAATCAAATCACATCTAAAGGTGACACTTAAAACACTTAGTTGCATATCAAATCAAATGCTTGATCCTAACAGATTACTACTTGTATTTAATATTTTTCATTACTACATTTAATCCGCATAAAACAATAACTAAAACCTATTCACTCCAGAGACATGAAGGATTTTCAAAAGTTCCGTTTTCTTATAACTTTTTTGATGAAAATGCAAAATAGCACTTATCCTTTATGAAAACCATCACATTCTTCGATACAGAAATTGACCCAAAACGTCAAAAAATACTCGACATCGGGAGTGTAAAGACTGACAATGCAATATTTCATTCTAATTCAGTCTCCGAATTTGAGAATTTCGTAAACGACAGTGAATATATCTGCGGACACAATGCAATAAAACATGATTTAAACTTTCTTCAAAAAGCCTCGCCATTCTTTAGGAAGGAACATTTCAAAACGATCGACACCTTATATTTATCTCCCCTACTCTTTCCCAATCGACCATACCATAAACTGTTAAAGGACGATAAAATTCAAACCGACGAACTGAATAATCCTGTAAACGACTCTATAAAAGCAAAAGACCTGTTCTTAGATGAAGTTCAGGCATTTCAAAACCTTAATCCCACACTTCAGAAAATCTTCTACAAACTCCTTTTCGATAAATTGGAGTTTAAGGCATTCTTTCAATACCTCAGTTTTCATTGGGAAGGAAACCTGATTGTAGAAATTAAACAACTTTTTAGATATAAAATCTGTTCTAACGCACGGCTTGCTGATCTCATAGAACAATATCCGGTTGAACTGGCCTATTGCTTAGCACTGCTAAACACCAACGATCGTTACTCAATTACTCCGGTATGGGTCACTTTAAATTTCCCCAACGTCGAGCGTTTAATGTTTTTGCTCCGAAACAATCCGTGTATTACCGGGTGTCAATACTGCAACCAGGCCCTAAATGCACATTTAGGATTACAAAAACATTTTGGCTTTAACGACTTCCGAAAATACAACAACCAGCCGTTACAGGAAAATGCGGTACAGGCAGCAATTAACAATAGATCCTTGCTGGCCATCTTTCCAACCGGTGGAGGGAAATCCATAACCTTTCAGATACCTGCTTTAATGGCAGGTGAAAATACCAGGGGATTAACAGTAGTAATTTCGCCGCTGCAGTCACTCATGAAAGATCAGGTTGATAACCTTGAGAAAAACGGGATCACTGAAGCGGTAACCATCAACGGCATGCTCGACCCAATCGAGCGTTCCCTTTCATTCGAACGGGTAGAAAACGGATTGGCCTCCATGCTCTATATTTCCCCCGAGTCTTTGCGGTCAAAAACAATCGAAAGACTCCTTCTGGGTAGAAATATTGTACGTTTTGTTATCGATGAAGCGCACTGTTTCTCAGCATGGGGACAAGATTTTAGAGTAGATTATCTATACATCGCCGACTTTATCAAACAACTTCAGAAAAAGAAAAACCTTTCTTATCAAATACCGGTTTCATGTTTTACTGCAACGGCAAAACAAGAGGTTATCAACGATATTCGAACTTACTTATACAAGAGACTTTCACTCAATTTAGAGATATTTAGAGCAGACACAGAACGGGAAAACCTAAAATACAGTGTATTAACTTGCGAAAACGAAGAGGAAAAATACAATCGAATCCGTCGTCTTATCGATTCCAACAACTGCCCGACCATCATTTATGTTGCCAGAACCAGAAAAGCGTTTAATCTGGCACAACGATTAAGCGAAGATGGTTTTAGCGCAAAGCCTTATCACGGCAAAATGGAAATAAAAGAAAAAGCGGAAAACCAAAATGCTTTTATTAATGGTCAAGTTCAAATAATGGTTGCTACTTCTGCTTTTGGCATGGGGGTCGATAAAAAAGATGTGGGCCTGGTTATTCACTACGAAATTTCTGACTCCCTCGAAAACTACGTCCAGGAAGCAGGAAGAGCAGGAAGAGATGAAAATATCGAAGCCAGTTGTTATGTGCTTTTTAACGAAGACGACTTAAGTAAACACTTCATTCTGTTAAACCAGACCAAACTCTCCATAAAAGAAATACAGCAGATATGGAGAGCCATTAAAGAAATCACCAGGTTCAGAAATTCATTGTCAAATTCGGCTTTGGAAATAGCGCGGAAAGCCGGTTGGAACGATGATGTGGATGATATTGAAACCAGGGTACGAACAGCCATTGCCGCACTTGAAAATTCAGGATACGTGAAACGGGGACAAAATAGCCCACAGATTTTTGCAACCAGCATTTTATGTAAAAATGCAAAGGAAGCAATCGATAAAATCAATGCATCCGAAAGATTCGATAAGAAGCAAAAGACACAGGCTATTCGTATTATCCGTAACCTTATTTCAGCTAGAAGCAGAAAAAATGCCGGCGACAACAATCCTGAATCCCGGGTGGATTATATATCCGATCAGCTCGGTATAGGAAAAGAAAAAGTCATCAAAATCGTCAATCTGCTGCGAGAAGAAAAAGTCCTTGCCGACACAAAAGACCTAACAGCCTTTATTCAACAAGACGACCATATAAACAAATCCCTGGCTATCGTAAACAACTTTGCAAAAGCCGAGAATTTTCTGCTGCCTCTTCTCGGGGAAAGAGAAAAAACCATAAACCTTAAAGAATTAAATGAGAAAGCTCTTCAACTTAAGATTGAAGATGCAACACCAGCCAATCTCCGGACAATATTAAATTTCTGGACAATCAAAAACTGGATAAAACAAAAGAAACTCGACCATTCACACACTCATTACGCTACAATCCTCATTCAACCAACTGATAAGTTGAAGCTACTGCAGGAAAAGAGACACGAA
This sequence comes from Draconibacterium sp., assembly GCA_047975435.1. Classification (GTDB taxonomy): domain Bacteria; phylum Bacteroidota; class Bacteroidia; order Bacteroidales; family Prolixibacteraceae; genus Draconibacterium. Next base: position 10,196 of record JBKEDN010000046.1, read on the forward strand.
TTGGCAGGTTTTATTATACGATATCTTTTTATGCTTTCAACCAATCAAAATGATTCAGTAGAAAATGGTGCGGTTGAATTTTCGGTACACCAGTTGAAGGAAGAATACCAAAAGCAGTTAACCCTGCTTAAACTTGATATTACCATCGACGATATTGAAGATACCTTGTTCTATTTAACACGCATCGGCGCTTTAAAAATAGAAGGCGGCTTTTTGGTTATCTACAATAAACTAAATATCGAAAAGCTCGAGCAAAACAATAAAATTCAATACAAAAACGAAGATTATCAGCAACTCAGCCAATTCTACCAAAACAAAATACAACAGGTTCACATCGTTGGCGAATACGCCAAAACAATGCTTCAGGATTACAACAAAGCACTCAAATTTGTAAACGACTATTTTAGCCTGAATTACGCTTCCTTTTTAAATAAATATTTCCCCGGAAGTAGAAAAGACGAAATTAAACAGAACATTACACCTGCAAAGTTTCGTGAACTTTTCGGCACGCTTTCCCCACGTCAGTTAGACATTATAAAAGATTGCAAAAACCACCAGTTGGTGGTGGCCGCAGGCCCCGGTAGTGGAAAAACCAAAGTGTTGGTACACAAGCTCGCTTCCCTTCTGCTAATGGAAGACACCAAACACGAACAGTTGCTAATGTTAACCTTCTCAAGAGCTGCTGCTACCGAGTTTAAAAAACGGCTGCTCAGCTTAATAGGAAACGCTGCCAATTTTGTCGAAATTAAAACTTTTCACTCCTATTGTTTCGACCTCCTGGGAAGAGTTGGCAACCTTGAGAAAGTTGATCATATCATTCGACATACCGTAGAAAAAATTCAAAGCGGAGAGGTGGAGCAAAACCGAATAACCAAAAATGTGCTAGTTATTGACGAAGCTCAGGATATGACTCCCGAGGAGTTTTCCCTCATAAAAGCTCTCATGGATCGAAACGAAGAAATGCGCCTGATTGCGGTTGGCGACGACGACCAAAATATATATACTTTTCGGGGAGCTGATTCCTTATACTTCGAACAGTTTCTTCACGAGGGCAGTGCCGAAAAATATGAGCTCGTTGAAAATTACCGAAGCAAAAAGAACCTCGTACATTTTTCAAACCTTTTTATCGAACAAATTCACAAGCGATTTAAAAAGTTTCCCATTATTCCCCACCAAAAAGACAACGGACAAATTAAAATTATAGAATATTCCAGTCCTAACCTGATTGTCCCTTTGGTAAACGATATACTTCAAACCGACCTCACAGGTACTACTTGTATTTTAACAAAAACCAACGACGAGGCCTTGCAAATCACCGGTTTGTTAAACAACAACGGCTTACCGGCAAGACTAATTCAATCCAACGATGGCTTTAACCTCTTTAACCTCTACGAAATCAGAGACTTCTTAAACAGCATTAATTTCTTCAACAACCTCCCTACAATCTATAAAGATGACTGGGACAATGCAAAAAGAGAGTTTGCCGGCAAACACAAAACATCAGGCAATTACGAATTGTGTAAAACCTTAATAAAAGACTTCCAGAAAACGCATCCAAAAATTAAATACAAATCGGATTTCGAGGTATTTATCCGAGAATCCAAAATTGAAGATTTCACCATCGAAAGTACCGAAACCATCACCGTATCAACCATTCATAAAGCAAAAGGCAAAGAGTTCGATAATGTGTACATACTGCTTAATAATATCGATATTCAGAACGACGATAAAAAACGCGAACTCTATGTGGCCATGACACGCGCCAAACAAAACCTTACCATACATACCAACCGAAACTATTTTAGAAATAGTATGGTTGAAAACCTCCGGTACATAAACAATACTTCATTTTATCCCGAGCCCGAAAAACTAACACTTCACTTATCTCATCGCGATATTAACTTGGGCTATTTCAAATTCGTTCAGCACCGTTTAAAAAATCTTAATAGCGGACAAAGTTTATTGATCAGTGAAGAAGGACTTCTAAATTCAAACCGCGACCTGATCGTCAAATTTTCAAAACAGTTCAGTGAGAAAAAAGAAGGTTTGGTAAACGATGGGTTCAGCTTAACAAAAGCAAAAGTAAATTTTATACTCTACTGGAAACCGGAGGACAACGATTTCGAATTTATAGTTGTTCTACCGGAATTGCTTTTTGAAAAATAAGATTTAAACCAGGAAATATAATGCTCAACTGAGGCAATTTCAAATTTTTAATAATGCCGTGGATTTCATCCAACATATCAATAATCTAATGTCTTTTACCGGGAAAAGCTGATGCTGATAAATACTACATTCCCCAAGGATATTCGAAAAATCATGAAGAGAGCAATTCAAAGAATTTTATTTCACCTTTTCGCAAGATTTATAATGAGTTTCATTGTTCAAACAACTAAATTTTATTACCTGTTATAATTGATTTAATCGAAACCAGTCCACATCAATATATCCAAGATTTCCTTTTGGGCTAGTACTGGTAGCAAATAAACCCAGTTTGGCCCCGATCCACTTTCCCGGTTTAGCCGGAAAGGTTTCTCCGAGTGGCAAAAACTCTTCTCCATTAGTGCTATAAAAAAAGTGACAATTTGCATCGTTCAGTACTTCTAATTTCAAATACACATGACCCCCGTTAAATGTAAGTTTTTCAACTTTTGATTCGCTGTTTTGTTTCTCTGCATCCCTACAAACTACCTGTGCTATTTCATACCCGCCATCTGTAGGCTTTACTGATAAGTAACTATAATCGAGCCCCATAACCACCAAAGCAGCTTTTTCGCCATCTTTTAGCCCCGACAGCTTAATTTTTGTGGTAGCCACAAACTGTTGTGCCGGAAACTTTTGGAGCAAAAGGTTTGGCAAGTCCCAAAGGTTGCGGTAGTCCACGGGTAAGGGAGTTGCATAAATACGGAGAAACCCCAAGTTGCTTGTCAAAGCCCAGGTATCTTTCGGATTGGCATGCCATTGCCATTGCAAACCCAGCCGGGGCGAATTAAACTCATCGGAAGTTGCAGGCGTAACAGGTGGAAAATCACCTTTAATATTTGGTTTCTGATAAGTGATAACCGGTTCTCTTTTCCCCTTATTTTCTATTCCCATTTCTGGCCAATCGTTAATCCATTGAACGGGTTGCAGGTGAACAATTCGCCCATAAGCCCCCCTTGATTGGAAATGAATAAACCATGATTCGCCGGCTGGTGTTTCTATCCATGCTCCCTGGTGGGGGCCGTTAATGGCAGTACTTCCCTGCTCTAAAACTACTTTATACTCATACGGCCCATAAATATTTTTAGAGCGCAAGGCTAACTGCCAGCCATATTTTACACCACCGGCAGGCGCCAGAATGTAATAATAACCATTTCGCTTGTAGAGTTTAGTACCTTCAATGGTATGGTTACCATTGGCCAGCCCGTCAAAAATAAGTACCTCGGGACCAATTACTTTTGTCCCGTTTGCATTCATTTCACTAAGCGTTAAAATACTGTTTATCCGGCTTCTGCTACCGGCCCATGCATGAGCCAGATAAGCCCTGCCATCGTCGTCGAACAAGGGCGTGGGGTCAATCATGCCTTTACCGCCTTTAACCAAAATTGGGTCGCCCCAATCGCCGTGAGGATCCTTCGTTTTCACTACAAAAATTCCATAATCCGGATCACCGTAATAAATCATAAATTCGTTATTGTGATAGCGGATACAGGGTGCATAAACTCCCTTTCCGTGTTGCGGTTTGTTGTAAATATCTTCGGGTAACAACTTTTTTAAGGCATGGCCAATCAGTTGCCAGTTGACCAAATCTTTTGAATGCAGTATTGGTAAACCCGGTACACAATTAAAAGACGAGCTTGTCATGTAATAATCGTCTCCCACCCTACAAACATCGGGATCAGAATAATCGGCAAACAAAATAGGGTTTGTGAAGCTGTTCTCCTTTTTATCGGCTGCTTGTTTGTTTTTTAGTGACTTTTGTCCGTATGCACTGTTTCCTAACAGCAAGCAAATTGCCATTATAATGTAAATCCTGTTTGTCATTTTGTGTAATCTTTTATTCTTACTATCCTACATCTCAAAGTTTTTTCCCCGTTTTGTCACCACGATAGTGATTGAAAAGGATAAATTCAAAGCATGATAAATTTAATTATCTGGAATAGCCTGGTTGATCCACAGGTGAACATGCTCGTGGTCGTACCAGCCTAAGGTTCCAATATCCAGGTCACCATCGCCGTCCAGATCGGCAAGTTTTGCCCCGTTGTGCGATTCTTTTAAACTATCGATCACGTGTTCTGTAAAGTTCGCCCGTCCGTTATTTTCCCAGATTTGCAATTTACAAGTGCCCGCATGTTCTCCGCTTACAAAATCCAAATCCCCGTCCATGTCCATATCGGCAACTTCAATACTATTGGTTCCATATTGTAATTTAATCACCTCTTTCTCCCATAGTTTATAAATCTGCTCGCGTGAGTTTGCTTTAAACATGTAGATTCCGTTTGGATAAGGTTCCGGATAAGCTCCTTCCGTAGCCAGTATTTCCGGTATTCCATCCGAATCAAAATCAGCAATCGCAAAATGGTCGGCATAATGGTCCACCGTCCCAATCGGGTGCCGTTCCCAGTTCCCACGTTTGACTCCCGGATTCTCGAACCAACAAATTCCGCGGTGTAATTTTTCGTTTTCATACTGATAAGCTGTGGCCAGATCAAGGTCGCCGTCGCCGTCAACATCTCCGGCGGCTACAAATTTATCGGTACCGCCATTTTCTGAAATAACATAAACATCCCACATTGAATCGGGTTTTTCCGGAATTTCGAAACACCAAATTTTGCCCGGCCGGTCGGTAAACAGGATTTCGGGTTTTCCGCCTTTGAAAATATCGGCTTTGCAATATCCCATCGACGAGGTTTTGTGGCTGCAAATCGGCTCGTTGCCAATCTTTGTTTCCGTCCAGCTTGTGCACGATTTATCGTTGGCTTCAAACCAATACTGGGCGCCGCACCGCAAGCCGATGATGTCGGTAAATTCATCGTTGTCCACATTCATAATAAAGTAAAGGTCGGTGGAATCTTTTACAACCGTATTTTTCCAGGTTTTTCCCGGTTTGCCTCCCGGGTTCAGGTAGAAATTTTTTCCCACAACTAAATCCGGGAACCCGTCTGCATTGGCATCGGCCATGTCCATCCCAAACCAGCCGTAACTTTTAACAATGTCGTTGCCCGGGCGCAGGCTGTCGATACAGATATACTCCCATTTATCTAGCGACAATTTTTTTTGTTTACAACTGTTCTGCAAGAATAAAAGACTAAATATAAGGGGGATATAAATCAAATGCCGGGATAATATATCCTGCGTTTTCCCCCAAAAAAATGCGCGGGTTAATTTATAAGCAGGGTTATTTTTGATTTTTTTCATCCGTATTAATTTTAAGAACAGTGTGCTGCATCAATCTCTTTGTACGACCTCAAATTGCTTTTTTAAACTGATGTTTTCGGAACTGTTCCCGATTTGAACTTCAAATATTCCGAGTTCCACCGTCCACTGCATGTATTTATCCAACAATTCCAAATCTTCAGGTTTCAAGGTGAAATAAACCGTTTTTGTTTCACCAGGTTGAAGACTTACCCTTTCGAAACCACGAAGCTGTGTTTCGTAAACGGTTACACTACTCACTAAATCTTTCAGGTAAAGTTGCACCACCTCGTCGCCAGTGCGTTGCCCCGTGTTGGTAACATCAACGGAAACCCGTATTTCCCCCTGGGGGCCTTGTACTTCCGGGGTTACGATCAGGTTTTTAAATTCGAAACTCGTGTAACTCAGTCCAAAACCGAAGGGGTACAGCGCACCGTTTACCCGGGTGTTTCCATAACCATTGGGGCCGGTTGTTGGCTGATCTTCCTGCGAAGCCGGTTTAAAGGGGAAATTAAACGGAATCTGTCCCAGCGATTTGGGAAAGGTGACCGTAAGCTTCCCGCCGGGGTTGTTGTCGCCAAAAATTGTTTCGGCAATTACCTGTCCGCCCATCGGATTGGGGAACCAGGCCTCCAGGATAGACGGGATGTAGCGGTTTTCCCAGTTAATGGTAAGCGGTTGTCCGTTAATTAATACAAGCACAATCGGCTTTCCGGTTTCTTTAAGTGCCTGCAAGAGTTGCAACTGTCTGCCGGGCAATCCGAGCCCTGTCCGCGATTTACTCTCGCCACAACGATCGGCATCTTCCCCTAACACCGCAATCACCACATCCGATTGCCGGGCTTTTTCAACTGCTTCCGAAATTTGCATTTGTTCCTCACCGGTTAGCGGTGTCGGGATGATTTCACTTTCGGGCCAGGTGGCATCAACCACTTCGCAGCCTTTGACAAACTTAACGCTTGCTGCATTGCCCACATATTTTTCAATTCCTTCCAACACATTAACCACCTTCACATTCTGGGGGCCGTAGCGGCTAACATACGCCGTTGTATCTATGGCCAGCGGCCCTGTAACCAAAATATTCTTCAACTCTTTCAGGTTTAAAGGCAAAAGATTGTTTTCATTTTTCAGTAATACCATTGATTTTCGTCCCATCTCCAGTTCAAAATCCCTGGTATCGGGCGCTGCTACAATTTTATCCGCCGCTTTAGTGTCTTTCACATACGGATGGTCGAAAAGCCCCAGCCTGAACTTTACCCTCAATACATCGGAAACATTGCGGTCGAGCGTTTCCATCGAAACCTGTCCATCGCGAACCAATTCCCTCAGCGGATATATAAAATCTTCGGGCGGGGTAAAAGCGGTGCGCACATTCATTCCGGCTTCAACCACCTGCCGAACAGCTTCTTTTGGCGATTCGGCCACATGGTGTTTGGTGTAGCCATGTTCCACTGCCCGGCTGTCGGAAACTACGTACCCGTTAAAACCAAATTGCTGACGCAGGAGTTCGGTAAGAAAATAATGACTGGCACTTATCGGAACACCGTCCCAGTCGTTGTAACTGCTCATAACTCCCTGTGGGTGAAGTTTGCCAATAATTTTACGGTAGGGGTACAGGTATAGCTGGTGCATTTCGCGCGGTGCCACATGAGGATCGGTGCGGGCGTTGCCGTCCCTTCCACCTTTGGGGACACTGTAAACCGCAAAGTGTTTGAGGGTAGAAGCCACTCCCTGCGATTGGATCCCATCTGTCATTTCCATACCGAGCTCCGTAACCAGATAGGGCTCTTCCCCATAGCATTCCACCACGCGCCCCCAACGTGGGTCGCGGGCAATATCGAGTATGGGTGCATAAATATTGGTATAACCGAGGGCTTTGGCTTCGCGCCCCACAATAATCCCGGCCTGTTTTACGAGGTTACGGTCCCAGGTGCTGCCGATTGCAATTGGTGCCGGGAGCGGAGTGGCACGATCGTGGTTTAGCCCGTGGATACCTTCGTTGGTAAAATCAACCGGAATGCCCAGCCGGGTTTCTTCTATAAACCACTGCTGTACCGTATTAATAGCTTCGGCATGTTTGCTAAAAGGGAACGAATAGGAGGTTTCACGTAATCCATTCAAATGCTCATCAATATTAGCGATGCCGTCTTTCCACACTTCATTTTTCCACTCCGGAGTTGGCATTTCGTCTTTTAAAACCCGCTGGTAACCATATAAAGTGGCAAGTTGACAAGTTTTTTCATCCACTGTCATTTGTCGCAATAAATCCTGTACCCTCGCTTCTTCCGACTGGCTTGGGTCTTCATAAATATCTTTCTCCCCGTTTTTGTTAAAGTCGATCCAGCCCTTTTTATAAATGGTTGTTGCCTGCCCGTATCCTGCAATATAAAGAGAAACGAGAAGGAGCATGATTAGTGATTTTCTTAAAATATACATTGGTTTTAATTTTTGGTTATCTGTTGCTTAAAAGCTTTTTCATTTTATTGGCATACCGTACGCCCAACAGATACTGACTTTGGGTGTCAAAATGGGTGTTGTCGATGGTACTGGTGGAGTCGCTTAAAACCACTGCCGTATTTGCCAGGTTTGCAGGCAAGGTTAAAATCATATCGTTAAAATTTTTACGTGCCGGTCTATCCATGGAAAGCTGGCCTGCTACAAAAGGAAGTTCAGCGTTGCCAAGATCATTGCGAAGCGACCGGACAAGCTCCAATAGTTTTGGCATGTATAGTTCATATTTTAATGCATCACTCTCGCCCTGGTGCCATAAAATACCTTTCAGTTCGCCATACTTCATGGCTGCTTTGGCCCTTTTTACAGCCTCGTTGTATAATTCCTGACCCGGCATCCACAAATCGATGCTTGTACCTCCGCGGGCATTAACCACCAGCCCTATGGGTTTATCCGGATCGAATTCATGCATTGTTTTGGCAAAAGAATAGCCCATGTTTAATTTCTGCATGTCAATTTCCTTTCTCACCGTTGAATATTTATTCAAGGGGACAGCAGCACCTTCCCATTCATGATTTGGGTTGCCAACAAACAGAAATACATTTGTAAGCGTATCCGTACAATTTTCGTCGAAAGCTGCGCGGCCAGCCATGTTCGACTGCCCAATCAATAAATAAATATCAAGTTCTTTAACCTGATTTTTGCTATGTTGAGCAGTGCTACAATTCACCCATACAAACACGGCCAAAAATGAAACGATAAGAATCCGGATATTCATTTTCATTAATCCTGAGCGTTATTGGGTATTCCCTGGTTATTTCGTAAAACCGGAACCACCTTTTTACTATTGTTTTGGTAATTTCCTTTTAAGTTATTCCGCACAGTATTGTTTTCAAAGAGGATACGGCCACCCTCATCCCCAAAAGCCGCATTGTCAATATGAATTCCTTCGGTTTGTCCCTGTTCGATACTATTGTTGCGGATAATAACATCCTTCATCGGGTTTCGTTTCAGGTAAATTTGTATCCCTGAATGGTTGTGCCCTAAATGGCCGCACTTATGAAAGGTGTTTCGTTCAACCAGAAATCCATCAACCGGCCTCGACAGGTTTGGCCCCAGGTCAACAGTTGCAATCATCAATCCGGCAAGATAGGAACTGGAAATATAATTATCGGTATAAACCAGGCTGTCGCCGCCAATATTTGCCAGGCCCCTTCCCCAATAAGAGGCAATTACGGAATTAAACCGCGCCACATTATTGTGGCACAAAGGCATATCAACACGGTTTACCTGGGCAATAGCATCGTCGCCCATTCCCCTGAAATAAACGTTTTCAACGAGATTATGGTGTGCATTCCCATCCCCCCAATGGACCCCGTCCACATAAGTTCCAATCACCCTTGAATCGCGGAGCACATTATAGCTTGTTTCAGCTCCGCCAGGGCTCCAACCATAAATACAGCCAATGTTTTGTATCCACAGATTTTTAAGCGTTTCGTGCTTTCCAATGGGGCGAAAAAGATGGGTGGAAAGCTTCCGGGCAATGGAAACTCCCGTAAATTTAATGTCGGAAATCGTGCTTCCCGAAACCAGTGCGTAACCATAATCATCAGAAAACGATCTTCCGATAACGGTATTATGCAGGTTTGAATACCAAATTCCGGCACCCATCATGTTGATATTTTCCGGAATGCTGATCCTTGTGTTTTGATGAAAAACGCCCGGAGGTATCCAAACTCCTTTCTTTTGTTCAGCGGCAGCCGCAATACACTTTTTTATGGCCTCCGTATCATCGATTGTATCGTTGAGCGTAGCGCCAAAATCGGTAATCGATAAATAGTTTTCAGGCATGGGTAAGGGATCGGGAGCTAATTCAAGGTCAATCAGGTCAATGCCATACCACGAACAGGTATCTCCTTCATCCTTTTGAAACTTAACGATGTCGCCTTTTTCCAGCTCCAGCTCCAACGATTTTTCATCGTACCTTCTGAGCCGGGTATTTGTACTTTGCGAATCGTAACATTGCGCAGAAGTGAGGGAGATATCCATTTTATGGGTACCGTTCAGGTACAAACTAATGGTTCCGTTTGAGTTTTTTGGAATGCTGTACCTGAGCGTTAATCTGTTGGCAGGTGCATCGCAGGTAAATTGTACAAAACCACCCGTGCCCTGTAAATGTACATAAGCTTTTTCGGATGAAACTTCCAGGATTACATTATCAAGGTTTTTGGAAGCTGCCCCTCCGATCAAATTGTCTTCGGCTTCAAAAGTCCGGAAAGGAACGGTTGCCCCCCGTTTTGAGGCACTTGCCGTATTCCCGAAGATCAGACCTAAGACGATAAGACTTAAAATATTGATTATTAACTTTTTTTGCATTTTTATTTCTATTTACAGATTTTGACACCCCTTGTGTGAAATACTCCAGACAGATGGTTTAACCGCTGAAGGTATTCTCACACAAGGGGCAATAATAATTCTTATCAGCTATTCGATTATAATTTTTTGTTTGTATGAATCCTGATTAGATAATTGTACATCAACAAAATAAACCCCCGATGCAAACGCTGATACATTCATTGACACGGTATTGCCCGAGATGTCCATTGCTTTTACCATTTTCCCTGTGAAATTGTATATTCTGACGGAAGAGATGGATGATTTTGCAACAATATTTATGTTGTCATGAGCCGGATTTGGATAAACTAAAAATGGCAACTCCTGATCATTTATAGCGGTTGTACCATCGGCATATCTGATGATATTGGAAAAGGACTGTTCTTCTGTTTCACTGTCCGGAACCTGTATTTTCACCTGATAATATACGGTTCCTCCATCATAATTCGAATCAACAAATACGGGTTCCTGACTTCCTGAAACAGAGTCGATAACAGTTAATTCCGTATTAGATGTTCCTTTCAGAATGTAGTAAAAAGCCGGAGTACTGTCGCTTGCCCTATTCCGGTACTTCGTCCACGAAAGATTTGTTTCCGTAGCCGAAGCCCCTTCTGCCGCCTGTAAAAACAGGGAATTTACAGCCGGGCCATATTCCGCTTCATCGCCACATTCGTTGACGTAGGTAATCGCATAGGTTTCCGCCCCTGCTCCGGGTGACGATTGCGAATCAATAAATTCAGCCGGAGAACTAACATCAGTACTTCCGATTAGTTGATAGTTGTTTCCATTTTTTTTATAAATGTGGTAGGAAACAATATTTAACCCAGTTGCTTTTTCCCAAATGATTTTATTTTTTTTCTGATCAGCAACAAAAGTTACATTCAAAATTTCCCTTCCTTCAAATGGATTTGCTGAAACAATGTTGTCTGATTTTGAGAAGTTGATGTATTCCCCCACCCCGGCACGCGTATCTACACTCGCATCCGACTTGCTCAAGAGGGTATCGCTGCCAACAATAAAATTAACAAACTCAATGCTGTCGATCCGGGTTGTGGTTGCACCCGGTACATCGAAACGTGTTTTCACCAGTCGTCCCATCGACACCATATCTTCAAAATGAATGTGTTTTGTTTGAGCCGACGGTGATTTATCATAGATATAAATCAAAAACGTTTCGCCACTTTTTATGGCACGTGGCAGAGGTTCCCCGTCATAGCGGGTATCTTCGTACATAGCATAGTCTTCTACCGATATTTTCCGAAAGGTAATGTCCTGAAATGAGGCCTTGTTTAGTGTGAAAAGGCGAATCATTGTTGCCGAATGGAGAATGTCAATATTCTCGAAAAGCATATCAGAGAAATAGTCGCTTTTAGTTTCAGAACCCAATCTGATACCGGTTGCCATGTGCGACCACAGTACACAATTACGGTAAACATGATTGGTTGGGTTAACGGTTGACCAGGTTGCTTTAGGTGAAATGGCATCATCCTGCGAATAAATAAAACAATTTTCAACCAATACCCCCTGACAGCCGTCAATGTCCAGTCCGTCACCGTTTGATTGTGTAAAATCATTGATCACTTTTACCCGGTCAATATGCAAATCATCAGTTTCAATGGCATGTACATTCCACGAATACGAATCTCTCAGAAACACACCTTTTATGGAAACGCAATCACTATTCCTCATTAGAATCAGTTTTCCTGGCACTTTCGAACCACCGTTTTCAGTTTCATAAGCTGTCCTTACTAACTTCCCGTTTCCATCAATTGCCCCTCTCCCACGAATGCTTAGGTTATTGGCATTTTCTGCTCTTACAAAATATAAAAAGTTGGTGGACTCATCGATAAATTTTATATCGGTATAGGTGTCCGAACCTTTTATTAAAGCTCCCGGGGCAAGGTATAAAGTCATGTTTCCTTTTAAGGAAAAAGACCCTGACCGGTATAAACCTGCAGGGAAATAAAGGGTTCCACCCGCCGGAAGTTCGTCAATGGCTTGTTGCAGTTGAGTGGTAATCAGCGAATCGCCGGTTGCATCCACTTCGTAATCCATAATATTTACAACGCTTTCATCCAACAATGAAGGGACATCAACTTCCGGTGGATCGGCGAGTATAACCAGTTTTTTCATGAAATTGATATTAACAACCAATTGCTGCGGCTTATCAATGGAAAAGGATAAGGTATTGTTGTTTACAGTGCCTGTAATTCCACGTTTCTCGGGCCTTATCCGGTAACTGGAAATGGTGCCGACAGAATCGGGGGCAGTAATTACAATGGATGCCGATTCCGACATCGCAAAGTGGATGTATTCAAAGTCTTTGTAACTTTTTACAGGAACTTCAACACCATTCACTTCTACCGAAAACAACTGACTAACAGAGTCGGGTAACGAATACGGTGTAATGCCGGATTGTGCATTTGAAAAAATAGCAATTTTTAGAAATAGCACTAGTAACAGGTAAATTTTTTGCCTCATTTGTTTCGTTTTTTAAATTAATACTCAGTGTGTATATAAATTCCCCTAAGAACACAACTACCACAAATACAACACATTACATATTTATAGTTTTCAAAAAATGATAAAACATGTTGCTTATATGCCTGTTAATGAACATATTCAGTATTGTTGTTCGTAATTGGTTTGTGTTGCATAAAATACGGGCACTTCAGGCAACACCGTATTTCTATCAGTTTGGGATAATAACCTGATCCCGGGTGGCAATGTGTTTTTTTAATTTTTCGGAAAGCAGTTCAACCAGCTCTTTATTTTCGCTCTTTTCCGAAATGTTTATGGTTTCCTCGCGGTCGGTATTCAAATCGTACAACATGCGGGCAACTATTTCCCCCGAATCATCATCGAACCATTCGGTGAAAGTATGGTCCCGGGTTACAATGGTTTCTCCCTTTACCCACCGGCAATAAACCTCTGCTTTCCAGGACAATCCGGGATTTTCCATTAAAGGTTCAAAACTTTTCCCCTGCAGGAAAAAGGGCTTTGGCAAACCGGCCAAATCACAAAGCGATGGGTAAATATCCACGTATTCAACCAGGGCATCGGTTTTAACATTTTGCTTTTTCCCCGGCGCCCGTACAATGACCGGTGCATGCAGTACTTTTTCAAAATTGCAGTGTTTGCACCACAATCCATGTTCTCCGAGGTGCCAGCCATGGTCGCCCCATAAAATAACGATGGTATTATCAGCCATCCCCAAACGTTCCAATTCATCCAAAACCTTACCAACCTGAGCGTCGGTGTAACTCACACAGGCATAATACCCCTGTATCAGCTTACGCGAACTTGCATCGTCCAGCGGCCCCACTTTCGGTATGTCGGAATAGTGGTTGCGCAGTTCCCCGAAATTGTGCATACATTCATCGGGCGCATCCTTCGGTTTTTTCATGTAAGCGGGCAATTTAATCGTATTGTAATCGTACAAGTCCCAATATTTTTTAGGCGCATTAAACGGAAGGTGGGGTTTTAGAAAGCCCACTGCCAAAAAAAACGGTTGATCGGTTTTGCTAAATTCCTGTAAATGATGTATAGCCTCTTCCGCAATCACTCCATCGGGATAAATGGTGTCCGGCCCGTCTGGCGCTTCATATACAGGACCATTCCCGTTGTTTAGTTTCGCCTTTTGTACTGATTCGGGCATGGCATAATACTGTCCGCCTGTCCAGCTACCTTTCGGAAACCACGGCTTTTCACTCCAACTGCCTTTTCCATCGGCAATTTCATGAAAAACTTTACCCAGCGAAGCGGTATAATAGCCGTTGTTTTTAAAATGCATGGGCAAACTTACCACCCCCGGAACCTCTTTATCCAGGAACAGGCGATAATTTACAAACCGGTGCCGGTTGGGGCGGATGCCTGACAAAACACTTGCCCTCGAAGCCCCGCAAACCGGAATATTGCAATACGCACGGTCAAAGATCAGCCCTCCTTCGGCTAGCTTGTCAATGTTGGGCGATTTGATTTGAGAATGCCCGTAACAGGCCAATTCAGGCCGCAGGTCGTCAACCACAATAAACAGTACATTGGGTTTGTCTTTGTTTTGCGCATCCGTTTGTCCTGACAAGGCCAGGATTACGAACAATAAGAATAGTTTACTGAAAATTTTATCCATAGTTTTATCCTATTTTAAAATTCTGATCCATCCCGGAGTTGAAACACCGGCAAATCCCTGAAATCATCGCTCAGGGCCTGCAGGGGTTTTAGCTCATCACCCGTATTTTTTGCCACGGTAATTGCCATAATCTTAATATCAGGATTATGGGGCAATTGTATTTTTGTGGCCTTCGCCGGTAGGTCAAAGGCATATTTAAAAAGGTAACAATACCGGTATGATTCGTTTGCCGAAGGATAGGAAAAATGACGGTGCGAAGCATACCAGGCAATGTTTCCGGTTTTCAGGAAAGGCTTTTCAATACCGGTAAGGGTGTAGCCGTCTTTGGCAAATTCGCGGTTAAAATCCTGCCCGATAAACCCAGTCCATTCCTGCACCTCTTGCGTATAATGTTTATCGCCAACCAACCATTCCCCTTCGGTGTCTTTTGTAGCCGCAGCCAAAACAAAAAGCCGGGTATAGCCTGCCGGAATTTGTATCTCCTGTCCGTTGCAGGCCAGCACGTTGTTTGCGCCGTCTTTCGTGCTGCCCATTTTAAATTTTACCCCTTCGCTATGTACTTCTTCGGAAATTAACTCAGCCGGATAGCTGTATTTTTCAAAAAAGTTGGCATCGTCTCGGTTGCGATCAAAACTAAAAGCATCTTCGTTAAAGTCAAGTTTTACGGGCTCCTGTGCAAGCATCGCTTTTTTTATAGCAGGTGTTTCCAGTTTTACGGCAAAGCTTTTTAGGGTGAAATGGCTAAGGTCAAAAGTCAGTTTGTTACCTTCAAAAGAAGCATCGGCAATTCTTTTTTCCTGACCGTTTACCTCATAAGCATCGGTAATTTTTGCGGGTAAGGTAATCTGTACCTGTTCCTGGGCGAGGCCACTTAATTCGTTAACACGCACTAGCAAATAGTCGCCGTCTTCCTTCTTTTTGAAAGCCATCAGTCCCACATTCGGGTTGTTTATGGATAAAAACGACTTTTGTTTGCCCAGGCTGCCCTCGTGTTTAGGCACTTCGAATGCCAGCAAGGGTTGGTTTAAAAATTTTCCCTGCCAGAATGTTTGGGCTTCTTCCCATTTTCCGGAATGCCCGTAAATTCCGTATTTAAACTTGTGTAAACCAAAATCCTGCGAACGCTGTTCCTTAAAACGGTTATTTGCTTCGGGTGTAAACATCAGGGTCAGGCGCAGGGTATTATCATCCAGTTTATCAGAAGCATATTTGCAATCTTCGAGTATGGAAACACCGTATTGTCCGTTGTTATCCGTTAAATCGAACCATTCTTTGGAAGGCACTTCAAACTTTAAACTATCATTGGTGGCGCGTTCAATACTGCCAACGCCCAGGTTGTAAGTGGCCATTTTATTGGAAACCGTCAGCGGAAAACTGGCTTTCAGGCTTACGGCAGTTGATTGCCAGTCGAGCAGGTTGTCCACTTCAATTCGTTTGCCAGCTTCTCCGGCGCTTAGGCTAATTACCTGGCTAATCTCCGAGTTACGCCCTTTTCGGGTAAGCTGTAAGGAAACCCTGACAGGCCCCTGCTCCAATACTGTTATCGAAACATCTTCATTTAAGTAGCCAAGCGGTGCATTTTGCCGGTCGTCCCAATCCATGTTCCAGGCGGGCCAGTTGGTAGGTGTTTCTTCCAAAAATTCGAGCGTAGCCGGTTTTTTGAGCAATTCCTTCTTTGCCTTTTTGTCGTAAATACTGCTGAAATCGCCCTTTTCGTTCAGTTCAACCCGGTAATATTCGTTTTCAAGAGAATTAGAATTAACAGTTAAAACAGCAACTGAACCTGCCGGGGCAGCTACCTGCCGGACATCGTAAACAGCGTATCCAACCGAAGGAACAGTGGCAAGGAACAGCAGTTGCAACCGCTTGTTTTTCCAGCCGGTTATTTGTGTGGGCAATGCTTTCCCATTCTTATCAAAAACCTGCACATTTCCCGGAAAGCGATCGTATTCCATTTCAATGCTCACCACATCTTCGCGGTTTTTGGCTACCGGGTTGTAAACCAGTACCGACCGGCCTTTGCCGGTAGTATTGCACAAAGTGGATAAATTGGCAACAGCGTTTTTCAGTGTTTCAGAAAAACCATTAGCCGCAATAAATTCATCGTTCCACGAAAATTCATAGGCTTCGGGCGTGCTTGTTCCCGGCAATATATCGTGCATCTGGCTGCCCAAAAGCAGCTCCCACGAAGGGTTTATTTTTTCAAACGGATAAATGGTAACACCATACCAATCGCTTATGGCTGCCATTTGTTCCGAAGCTTTGGCCAGCTTTTCATTTTTGCGGTTCATCCGTTTCATAAAAGCCTGCGAAGTGCTTGAACCGGCGCTGTGCTCAATCAAAAGTAAATAGCCGTTATAAACCGGAAGGTTTTCCCGCAATTCGGGAGTAACATCGCGGTACATTTGATCGGAAGAGGTGAGCACTACCTTCATTTTGCTGTCTTTGTTCGGCAAGCTGGCAATGGCGTTCCGTACGTCGTTTTCGCGGGGTGCGCCCCCCATGTCGCCAACTCCGTAATAGCGGTAATCAAATAAATTATCGAATTTTTGTTCGTTTTCATCCATTCTCGCCCGCCAGGCTGAATCGCGGTCTAAATGCGGTTCAACCCGCCCGGTGTAACGTGTTGCATTCAGCGCGGCAATAATCCCTTTTCCATCGGGACCGTTCCAAACACCCACATTAAAAGGAATACCCGCCGCCGACCGCCATGTAAGTTTTTGTGTTGAAAACCCCAGCAAACCGCTGTGTGCCCATACCGAAGGCACATTGGCCACAAAGCCAAAACAATCGGGTAACATATAGTCCACACTTTCTTTACCAAATTCCTCCCTGAAAAACTGGTTTCCGTACAATACCTGCCTGATCAATGATTCGGAAGAAGAAATATTCACTTCACCTTCGTCAACCGATGAACCGGAAACATACCACCTGCCCTGTTCAATGTAATCTTCCACTTTTTTGTACAATTCAGGATAGTATTCCTTCATCATTTTATAGCGCCGCGAACCGGTAAAACTGAACACATAGTCGGGATATTTTTCAAACAGGTAAAAATTTTCGTCTAATATATTTTTTAGGTAAATATCAATCGAAGCAGGGTATGCCCATTTCCATTGGGTATCGAGGTGCGAATAACCAACCGTGTATAATACTTTTTCTTTTGAAATATCATAGGCCGGCCTCCGGTTGAGCGGCTGTGCTACAACGCTGGTTACTGCCAATAAAAGCAGGAACAGGTAAGTAATTTTTTTTGTTGGAATGGATGTGTTCATAAACTCTCGTTTTTCTTCCGGTTAAAATCTCTGCCTTGTTTTTGTATGCCTTAGAGTGGGTTCCCCCATTTGTCGATGATTTTGACGTTTGCTGTATTCACCTGCTTAACAAGCGGTTGGTTCGAACCGGGCTTTTGGGCTTCCAAACCCGATATAAGCACGTCTTGCACATCGTCTAACACCAGCGCCGGGCGGATGTCTTTTCCTTCAAAATTCAGTTTCAGATTATCGAAAGTTACATTTTCGGCATGTCGGATATAAAACCCGTAAGAAGGCAATTCGGTCTGGAACATACGGTTATAAGGGTATTTATCGGAGCGCTCGGGAACAAGCAAGGTTGTATCCGTCGGGTCGGTGTTTCCGGTTACCGAAATGTCGATGTTTGAAAGCTGAATGTTTTTTACATTTTGACCGGGGTAACCGGTTATCGAGCTGCTTACCATACCACAATTCCGGGCAGTGAGGTTACTTATCCTTACATTTCTGAGAATGCCGGACACAGCTTCGGGTTTTCCATCCCAGGTACTGTTCCGGTTGCCGAGTTTGATAAACAAGGGCGTGTTGGTACCGTCGATAATAATGTTGTTTATTAGCACGTCTTCAAGTACCCCGCCGTCAACATTTTCGATGTCTATCCCGCAAATGCCGCCCCAGGCTTTCATGTCGTGGATCATTTCGGTAGCCTTGGAACGGCGGATTACGATATTATCAATGGCTATGCGCTTAAACCCGCCAACCGACCCTGTGCCCAGTTTCAGCGCCGTGGCATGAGAGCTTAAAATACAGTTACTGATAACGATGTCTTCACAGGCCCGTAAACTTTCCGATTTCAGTACAATGGCATCGTCGCTCGAATCGATGATGCAATTGGCAATAACCACCGAATGGCACCCGTCAATATCAATCCCATCGTTGTTTTTGTTGGAATGGTTGAAAATAGTAAGGCTCGTAAATTTCAGGTAATCGCAATTGAGGTAGCGTTGCATCCAAAATGCGGAGTGTTTCATGTAAATCCCTTCAACCGTAATATGTTTACAGGCTTCGAGGTAAATCCCCCACGGACGGTAGGTTTGTTCTTTCCCCTGGAAAATTTCATAATCGCCCCCCGGATAAAATGTGCCTTCACCATAAATCCTGATATTCTCCAGGTTATACCCGTAAACCATTGCTTTTCGCTCGTTGTGGTTTTCGCGCGACATAATCCGGGTTTCCAAAAACGGATAAGCCGTTGAATCGTTCACACCCTGCCAAACAGCGCCAAACGGCAGATAAACAGAAACATTGCTTTTCAAAAAAACAGTTCCGGTAAACCAGGTACCCACCGGAAATACAACGGTTCCCCCACCATTTTGGGAGCAGGCATCAATTGCCGACTGAACAGCAACTGTGGCATTTGTACCATCACCACCTTTTGCGCCAAAGTCAGTAATATTGAAAGTTTGTGCATTCGATACCTGGGTAATTATTATGAAAAAGATAAAGAGCTTTATGTGTTTCATACTGAATATGTTTTCATGAAATTTACTTTTGATAACTTGTGTGAACTACAGCTTTCTGTTTTATTGATTATTCAGGTGCCGGAAAATCACGGATCGGGCTGTATCTTTTGTACGAATCGAATATTTCCTTATCGGGCCCGACAACCCTTGGGTCGGCAGTGACGGTAAGTTCCTGCAACAGTTCCTGTTTTAATGTGGAAAAAACCTCGGCATAGTCCGGTTCTTCGGCCAGGTTGTTTAAGCAGTCAGCATCGTTTTTTATGTTATACAATTCGTATTCGGGCCGTTTGGCCACTGCCAGATCAAAATATGGCCGGATACTGTCCACGCTATGGTTTTCAATCAGATAAGCCTTGGTCGGGCACTCGTCAATATCGGTGAAAGCCCATTCGGAATGGTGCACACCATTCTCATCAATTCCGTACATGGGAAACAGGCCCCCCTCGGGATTAATTCTTTGCGGTGCTCCCGCCGGCCAGCGTTCGGGCTTTATGTTCCAGATCAGCAAATAATCCTGGCTACGGATAGCCCGCTGCGGGTAGCCCCAATTGAGGTAGCGCGACGAGGAGTGGCGCTCCCGCCCCGAAAAAACGTATTTCCGGCTTTCATCCACCAACCCCTGTTTTTTAGCAGTCAGAATATTCTTGAAACTCCTTCCGGTAATGGGGAGCATCCCTTCAGTGCTTGTTCCGGTAAGGTCGAGCAGGGTAGGTGCAAAATCCACAAAACTGATCAGATCCTCAACTTTCAGGTTTTGGCCAAAAGCTTTTGGGTAGCGGATGGCCAGCGGCACATGAATCCCGTATTCGTAACTGTTTGCTTTTGCCCGTGGAAAAGGCATTCCGTTATCGGAAGTAACAATTACAATCGTATTGTCCAATTCCCCGATGTCTTCGAGATACGACAACATGCGTTCAAGATGAAGGTCGAACCATTCAATTTCTACATTGTAATCGAGCAGATTGCCCCTTACAACATCGGCCCCGGGTAAAAATTTAGGGACATCCACTTCTCCCGGATTTTTATCCGTTCGTTTCCACGAGTCGACTTCATAAGGCAGGTGCGGTTCAAAACTACCGTACCAAAAACAAAAGGGTTGTCCGCTACCTTTTTTACTCAGAAAATCCCTGAAATTTTCGAAATAATTAATCGGGTGTTCGCCTGTCGTTGTCCGTTCATCATTGTCACGGTCGTATCTTATTCGGTTGTATTCGTGCCCGGCGGCATTTTCCTTTCGCCAAACCTGGTTCGAGTCGTTATCCGCGTATTTAAACGGAGCCACGCCTTTTCCGGTAAATCCCACCTGGTATCCGTTGTTTTCAAGCAAATCAACAAAAGGCACATATTTTTTCATCCACGAGGAAGCGTGTTGCCCGCTTTGCTCGTTTTGCCACGGGTAGCGCCCGGTTACCAGCGAACTGCGCGAAGGGGCACAGCCGGGAGAACCTGCAATACAGTTGGTGAAAAAAATACCTTCGCGCGCCACCCTGTCGAAAGCCGGTGTCTGCACTTCGTGGCTTCCCGAGTAACTATTGGAGAGAAACGACTGGTCGTCGCTAATTGCAATAAGGATATTTGGTCCTTTATTTTCAACAGTCCCATTATTCGAGCAAGCCTGGAACAAGCCGGCCAACAGCATTAAAATGAAGAATATTTTATAGTCCATACCTTTAACGGTTTTAATTTTATATCGAACTGCTAATGTACAGTCAGCTTGGTAAATCGCCAGTTTGGGACAAGTGCTCCGGTAACCTCATCGAAAAGAGCATTGTCCCAGGGGAAAACCGCCCCGCGCATGTTATTGCCACGAATTATAATATTTTCAGAATTATTTAGCCGGATTGCCGTATGGTAAGGTTCCCAAACCCCACTGGTACGGTGGCTCCTGAAATTGGAAAACAGGATGTTGCGGCAATCTTTCATATAAATACCAAGTGTTTTTTCACAGCCACGGTCTTCTTCGAGCTGAAGTGCATGAAATTCCCAGTTGGCCACATTTTCCATTTTTAGCTCCACATTCTGGTGGTGTTCAATGGAAACTTCATAAACCGTTCCGGGCGCTGTTGTATTGTTGATGAAAAATGGTTCGGAAGTGCGGCGGTCTAATATCCACAGATTTTTAAATATACCACTACCACCATCGGTAACCCAAATGGAATGTTTCTGGCCAACTCCGATAGAAGTGCTCCTCCCGGCTTCACGAAACTGCCCGCCGTTAAAATACGAACCTGCCCCGGCCATCCACTTTACTCCTATTGCCCCGGGGTTCTCGCCCAAATCGAAGCCAATGCCCGAAATACCGTTTTTCCCTTTTGGCGGTGTTATCAGCAACGGTTTTCCCTGATTTACATCGTCATACCCAGGAGCATGGTTTCCTAAAACCAATTTTGTAGTGTTTGGATGAAAACCAATAAATGTGGTTTTTTCCTTAAAAAACAAGGTATTGCTCAACAGGTACTTGCCCATCGGAAAATAAAGGGCATCGTAATCGCGAATGGCCTGCCGTATAATCTCCGTACAATCAGTTTTTCCATCGCCAACAGCGCCAAGGTCGGCCACATTAACCCAGGTATCCTGGCCGGGCAAGCCTGGCATGTCTTTTTCAGGAAAATCACCCAAATCTTCTAATGCTTCTTCATCTAATTCAACAACAAAACGGCGCTCAACTGCATTACCTGTAATATTTTCTATGTGCAGTCCCTGCGAAAGGTCATTTACCCGGTAAACCCTGGCTGGCGCTTTGTACTCCATTTGCACTTCTCCATCAGACGTACCTTGTACCCTTCCGCTAAACCGAACGGTATATGGCACATCGGAGAAACTGGTATTCAATATATTAAGTTGTAATTCTTCAGATGTGTAGTTATTTATCGACAAGGCAGTATTGGTGATACCTTCAAACCAACAATCCTTAACAAATAACGCATCAGAATGGGGCACCCTAATACCCACCCGGGCATTTTTAACCCTGGTTCGTATAACAAGCATCTGTGCCCTGTTGGTAATTAAAGCTGCCTCGTTTTGCCCTTCAAAAAGGCAATCGAGTACCATACACTGCCAGCCGGGGGCCGAAGTACCTGTTTTTATCCCAAAATTACCGCCCCGGAAGGTGCAGTTTTCGATGATGCTTCCCATTTCTTCCACCGCACCCAGTCCGTTCCCAATATTAAAGTCGATATTTTTAAGTGCACAAACCTGGGCAATGTGGTAACGCACTGCAATAGCTGCCGGGTTGCCATCAGCAATCTCAAAGTTAATGTTGTCGATGCCTGAATAAAAAGTGGTAAATGTACCGTCCTGAAAATCGGAAGTAACCCAGGTACCACGCTGAATGGCATCTTTGTTTTCCGGCGGATTGTGAGAAAAAACAAGCATATACTTCCGCTCGCCATCCTGAAATCCGGGCGTATTTTCGGCCAATTTAAACACCGGGCGCTCTTTTCCGTAACCAATTAAGCGGATACCACGCCAGAGGTGCACGGTTTTACCAATCCGGTAAGTTCCGGACGGAATAAACACAATACCACCATCGCCTGATTTTTTGCGTGCCAGGTCGATTGCTGCCTGCAGCGCAGGAGCATCATCAGTAAGTCCATTACCTGTTACATTAAAATTTTCAGAAGTAAGATATACTGCATTCCGGTCGTTTATTTTTTCAGGATAAACCGAGGCAAAAGCTTCCCGGTCCCCGGCAAATGATGTGAACGGGATGATAATCAGTAAAAGCAAAAACAAGATACGCCAGTTCATAAATAATGTTTATAGGTAATGAAGACTATTGATTCAATTCGTCAATAAATTCAAGGATCAGCCGGGTGTCGAAAATCTGGTACTCTTTTATATTTTTTGGATCGAAGGGTTTGTTGCTATTCAGGCGGTAATACGGAATATCTGGGTAAACTTTATTTTCGCTTACCAGCGTTTCTTTTCCCTTGGACAGAATACTTTCCTTCACACAGTAATTGATGTTGTTAGCCGAAATATTGTTCGCCACGCAGGTACTGTCTTCTTCTATTCCGTGTTTCATGGGTGGTACCACGTGCCAGTTGTAAATGGAATTTCCGGTTACTGCAATCCCCATGGTCTTGTTCCGCATCCAAACCCCATTGTAATTTTCTACTTCAAGGTTTTGGCTTATTTTTTTTGTGAACGGGCGTCTATAATCTGCTATAATCAATGAATCTTCACCGGGATTAAAGATATTTATACTGCCGTTGTCGATAATGTTGTTGCCGGCAACAGCTCCCCATTTTACATTGTCGAGAATAATTCCGTGTTCGGTTGACCAGGAAATCATGTTTCCGGAAATGTTTATCTCGTGTGAGTTTTGCACCACTACCGAACTTCCGGTAATCTGGTAAGTACGACAGCCGGTAATGATTACCGAATTGCTTTCGGAATGAATATAGAAAGCAGGCCCGAAGGTTTGGTAAACCTGGCAATCGGAAATATTGATAACCAGGGATTTTTCGCATTCAATCCCTTTCCCGCACGAAAACACGACACAATTGTCGATTTGCGAAGGCACCCAGTCGCCGCCACGGCCTCCTTTAAACAGGTTTTTTACGGCAATGGCGCTTTCGCCGGTTGCCCCCACTTTACAGTTATTGATGCTACATAAAAATGAATTATTGGAGAGTACAATCCCATGTTCGCGCATTCCGATGCAGGTAATATTTTCGGCAGATGTTAGACCGCAGCTATCGATAAGCAGGCCGGTTTTAGCCGACAAATTTGTTAATTCTGCCAGAATTGAAAGGTCTTTAACTACCGAATTATCAGCTCCCTTGCATTGTAATGCAGTGCCGGTGTTATGATTTTCGGCAAAAAACAGGCGGGTGCCTGCACCGGTTCCACTTAATGTAGTCCGGCCGGGAATATTGATTTGTTTGTTTAGCCTGTAAAGTCCTGAATGTAACAGAACGCTACCACCCGATTTTCCGAGTTTATCCAAAGCAAACTGAATGGCTTCGCCGGCTTCTTCTCCTGAAAAATGTTCTTTTAAATCGATTTCACCACGAACAATGTATTGGTTGTTTTTTTGAAACACTTCAAAGTCCTGTGCAAAGTTTTCCTGAGCATACACTTGATTAAAAAAGAAGGCTAATAAAATTGTCAAAAATGTAATTTGTATGTGTCTTTTTTTCATCTCGAATATTTTTGGGTATAATAAGTTTCCGGCAATGACAGAAATGTTGACTTCATCATTTTAGTCCGAGAAATATGTTCAGTCTCTGATTCAATCAAAAAGCACAATTAAACATAACACACGGAATGTAAGGCAGTACTCTTAATAAGATGTTTTACTCTTATGATTTTAAAAAACGGTGAGTGATTCAATGGATAAATATCTTGATTGATATCACCCACCGTTTCGGTTTCATTGTAATTGGTTACTCCGGTCTGCCATTGATTAGCAGGCCGGTTTTCTTATAAATAAAATAACCAATACATATAAAATCCAGCTGAATGCTATTCGTATCCTTGATTTTGCGGGAATACTCCGCCCATCAAATCAATTTGACTTTGTGGAATAGGCAGACGAACCATGTATGCAGGCATCGGCTCAGTTGTTTCGCTGTTTGAATTACCTCCACGCCTGTAATGTAAGTTTTGCCGTTCTACCAGCAGTCCCATTCTTTTTAGCAGGAACCAGCGGTTTCCTTCAAAAGCGAGTTCCCGGGCCGATTCTTCCAGGTATTTCTCCTGGTCAAAAGTTTCAAAATCAGGCACTCCGGCCCTTTCCCGAACCAGATTGATGTATTCCAGGGCTTTGACATTGGCCGGGTTCTCTCCCGAGGCTCTCCAATGGGCTTCAGCACCTAATAATAAGGTTTCTGCATACCTGTACCTGATCATGTCTTTATAACTCTGGTTTCCGGTTATCGATTTATTTATATCGTGAAACTTTTTCAAACTCCAGTGGTACTGTCTGTAGTTATCCGGGTATGAAGACTCGGGCAAAGGTTCACCATAATTCGGTTTATCGGGGTTGTTTACAAATAACTTCAGAGGGTAATAATAGGTTTCAAAACGTTTATCAACCTCCGGATCATAAAGAGATTGCAGGTAGCTGTTTGGATATTCCCATCCCATCACCTGTCCTCCGTTTTCAACGCTGCGAATAACTTCTTTGGTTGGTATTTCGTACCAGCGCGCCACAAAAAGCCCGGGCAACTGATGAAAGTCGCCTCCTGCAAGATAAACCTCTCCACCCAGCGCTTCATTTCTTGGATAAACCATTATGGCTTCAGAGTGATTGGCGTTCTGTCCAAAAACCTGCCCAATGTTGTCTAATAATTTATATCTACCACTTTCAACAATGGCATCGAACTGAATGACTGCCTCGTCCCAGTCGCCCTGCCACATCGCACTTTGCCCACGAAGGTGCCGTGCCATGCCCTGACCAAATTTCCCGTAATCATTATCCCAACTCAAATGCTTGATTGCAAAATCAAAGTCTGAATCGATCAGACGGTAAACATCATCAGGATTTGCCGGAGTATAATCCACTTCATCAAAAACATTATCGCTGGTTGTTGCTATGGTATCAAGCAGAATATTATCGTAAGCCCTTAATAAATTGAAATAAGTTTCTCCCCTAACCAACCTGGCCTGGGCAATAAGTTCGTTCTTTTTATCTATATCCATATCCACATTCCGGGCATTACTTACAATTGCATTAGCGCGATCCAAAATTTGATAAGCCTGGCGCCAGTATAAGCTTGGAAAGTTCAAAGGGGTCATACTCTGCGGGTTATATGGAATCCACCATCCACGGGACAAACCCAGATCGGTACCAACCCGAAAAAATACCCAATTGCGCAAACCATCTTGTGTACGCGAAGGGAAATTGTATTCGCGGTGCAGATTGTACAAAGCATTAACCCCGGTCTCGATCCCGGTTGGTGTTGTATATACATAATCAACAGATACCGAATCAATTACGTTTTCATCTAAAAAATCCTGACACGAGGCCATAAAAAGGAACAACCCGGTAACTATTGCGATATAATTTAATTTCTTCATTGTTTCAATTTTTAAGATTAAAATGTAAGCTGTAAACCCAAAATTACGGAGATTGCTTCCGGATAAGCATTGGGTTGTTTCTCCGGACTATATGATTCATAGTCGGTTAGGGTAAGTAAACTTTGTCCGGTACAGTAAAAGCGTAGCTTATCTATTCTGCTACCTGACCAAATTTTACCGGTTGGCAAGCTGTACCCCAGCTCTATGGTTTGTAAACGTATGTACGAAGCATCTTGTAAACCAAGTGCGTTCATATTGTCTGGTATAACAGCTTCACTGGGACGCGGCCATTTCCCGGAAGTATTTTCAGGAGTCCAGTAGTCTTGTTTAATACCGTTTAAGATACCGCCCAAAGATCCACCGGAAGCGTAAGTATAGAGATATTCATTATTTTTTGTAATACCCTGTACGGTAATAATATCTGCTGAAAGATCGAAGTTTTTGTAGGTCATTTCGAAGTTAAACGAACCAAACCAATCCGGGTCTTTTTTTGTCATTACACGGTCATCCTCGTTTAAATTGCCATCGTCCGGGTAGCGGTCAAACAATTTAATATCTCCAGGCTTGGCATCGGGTTGATGGCTGTTGGCAATCTCTTCTTCACTGGTAAAAATACCGACTGCTTTGTATTGGTAATATACATCAATAGGCTGGCCGATAAACCATCCGTTTCCAACATCATCCATTTCATTTCCATCTTCGTCAAGTTCGCCATAAAGGTGTACTATTTCATTTTTATTTCTTGAGAACGATAAGCCTGCATTGATGGTCAGATCACGCTTGTCGGCAATTACACCGTTTAAACTAAATTCGATCCCTCTATTTTGAATCTCGCCAATATTGCTTTTCATACGGGTATAACCTAATGCTGCATTAAGTGCCCGGTCAACCAATAAATCGGTAGTTTTGGTCCGATATGTTTCAAATGTTCCAGACAACCTGTTCTTCCAGAGGCCAAAATCAAGTGCAACATTTAAAGTTGTAGAAGTCTCCCATCTTAAACTGGGGTTAGGCAGTAAGTTTCCGGGCAAATAACCGGTTAATTTTTTGCCATTTGCCAGGTAATCTTTTTGGCTGGCTATACTCTGGCTCTGATATGGGCCGATGGCTTCGTTACCAACACTACCATAACTGGCACGCAATTTTAAATTACTGATGGTTTCAATATCTTCAATAAAATCTTCTTTAAACACATTCCACCCAACGGAAACTGCCGGGAAGTAACTCCATTTATTGTTTGCCCCAAAAACAGTTGAACCGTCAGCACGTATTGATACGTTTGCATAGTATTTATTATCAAAATCATACGTTGCTCTTCCGGCAAACGACAACAAACGCCGTTTGTAAACATCGCTAAAACGAGGTACATTTATTTCGGCACTCGACAAGCCATAAATCCCAAGTATATCGTTTGAAAAATAGCTGGCTTCATCAATAAAAGAAGTGTATTGTTTTTCACTGGCACTTTGAATCAGTGTAAATCCAAGACTGTTTTTCCCCATATCCAGGTTGTAAGTAACAATATTTTCTACCTGCCATTCTTTGTTCCGTACAAATTGAATTTCACCGGAACCTTGTCCATCTGTTCTTCTAACCCCCTGAAACGATTCGCCGGTTGAGTAGCTGTTTCTTTCGCGGTTCCACGAAACATAACTGGTGTTTAAACGGTAATTGAAATTTTTAAACGGACTGACATCAAAAAATACATTCATTAAAATTGTTTGATCCTTTTTTTCGTTGGTTACCGCCTCCAAATCAATCAGAGGCTGTATGTTTGTAAAAGTGCATAAGCATCCAAATTTTGTAAATTAGTTTTTGCAAAACAAAAAGATGAACACTTATGCAAAGGAAAGTTAAAACAATTAGTTTTCATGGACAAA
>JBKEDN010000047.1:0-1957 GCA_047975435.1 Draconibacterium sp.
TTTGTCCATGAAAACTAATTGTTTTAACTTTCCTTTGCATAAGTGTTCATCTTTTTGTTTTGCAAAAACTAATTTACAAAATTTGGATGCTTATGCACTTTTACAAACATACAGCCTCTGAGGATAAGTATAAATCAAAAAAATCTGCATAATATCTATATAAACTAGGATAATTGCTAAATCTAACAAAATCAAAAATCCCTTTGGGCTTGCTCTGTTGCTGGATATATACACCATTTTTCAGTGCATAGTCCAGAGGGGCAAAAAATTCGTTTGCATCAGGATGTTCTAGGAACTCATATTTTATTTCTTTTTGTATATAGTCGTCTTCCATACAGCAATGTTAGGGTTTAATGAATAATTTACTTTTTCTCTATGAATCTCAATGTGATGTAATTTGCTTTTAAAATATTTTTCCGTTGCACGTGATGCAAAACGAACCGCAACATTGACATCTCCATGTTCTTTTTCTATAATCCCAAAAAAATAATTTGAAAAATCGACTTCTTTTGAGGTATTTAACAAATATTCAAGTTCTGCAAGATATTGTTTTATTCGTTTGAACATTGCAGCTTGCTCATTACATCGTTGTAATTCGGCTAATGATGCTTCTTTATTGTAAGCATTCGCCGAACCCCGTGTTTTAAACCTTCTTGTGGGTCTCTACCTTTGTTGGTTTGATTAAAAATACAAACGACATGCTAAATGAGAAAATGTTCCGGGCGATCTACGATGATTTCCTGGCATCGGGCTTGACCACCCGCGACTATTGTGCCAACCAGCAAATGAATGAGGCCAAGTTTTATTACTGGCAAAACAAACTAAAAGGCCATCTTCCCCCCAAGCGGGGCTTTGTTCCGCTGGTTTTTAATCCGCAAAGGCCAACTTCTGCCCCCGCTGTTTTCGGAGATCAACAACAGCAGCACCCTGGCAGCAGGGATGGGCTCTGTTGTGAGATCAGCTATCCCAACGGTATCTCGGTGAAGTTAAGCGGAATGGCCGATGCCGGTATCCTGTGTCCATTGCTTCAGTTAACCGGTCAGTAGCATGTTCAGCCTGACCACGTCGATGAACTACTACCTGTACGCGTACCCTACCGATATGCGCCGCAGTTTTTATACCCTGAGCGGTATGGTGACCAACCTGATGGGGCGCAACGTGCAGGACGGGGACGTATTCATTTTCATCAACCGCCTTTGCACCAGCATGAAAATCCTGCACATGGAATGCGGGGGCCTTGTGATCTATCACATGAAACTGGAATCGGGCAGTTTCAGGCTTCCTGTTTTTGATGAAAGCACCAATACGTTCCAAACCAGTTGGCAGGATTTGATGATGATGGCCCAGGGCATTTCCAACGATAAAAAGGCAAACAAAAAAAGATGGAAAAAACCTTCAAAACGTCCATAAAATCTGGCTGTCTGACTTGCTCATTTGACTGATATTTAGTATCTTAACGCCATCAAAAACAAGACAGGATGACCGTTGAAGAAGAGCTTTTTTTACAGCAGCTATTGGAGGCCCGGGACGAACTTTTCCGGGAAACATCCAGGCTGAAAAACCAGCTTGCCGGCTACGAAAACTTCGAGACCCAAAAAGCTTCTTACGAAAAACGGCTCACCGAGAAGGACGAGGCCATCATTAAGCTCAAACAGCAGGTAGAGATGCTCCAGCGGAAAATCTGGGGCAAATCCAGCGAAAAGTACATCCCGGAAGACCCGCAACAGCGCAAGCTCGATTTTGGCGGGCTCGACCTGCTTCCCGAAGAAAAAGAACTGGCCACCAGCGCCAAAGAGGAAATAGAAGAGTACAAAACCATCCGTGTAAAAGTTGAAAACAAAAGCCACCCGGTGCGCAAGCCGCTGCCGGAAAGTCTTCCGAGGGAAGAAACCCATATTTATCCTGAAAATATCAATCCTGAAAACTGGACCGAGCTGGAACCGGAAATTACCGAAGT
>JBKEDN010000004.1:0-28336 GCA_047975435.1 Draconibacterium sp.
CATTATTATGCAATCACCCAGCTTATCA
The DNA here is from genome assembly GCA_047975435.1 of Draconibacterium sp. Taxonomy (GTDB): domain Bacteria; phylum Bacteroidota; class Bacteroidia; order Bacteroidales; family Prolixibacteraceae; genus Draconibacterium. The sequence goes on from JBKEDN010000004.1 coordinate 29, forward strand.
CAATCCAAAAAACATCCAAAAATCAAATTGCATACAAATTTACATCTGGCCGCCTAAAACAAGAGGCCGCCCTTTTGGGACAGCCTCTTTTTGTTTTACTTTACGATTATGATTCAGGCTTACTGCCTGCGAATTGATTGTGATTATTTGCTCAGGTCTTTCACCCTGATGTTTCTAAACCACAGTTCCGAACCGTGCCCTAAAAATCCGATATACCCTTTTTCACGTTTTAGGCCCGGATGGTTTTTACCATCTTTTGTGCCGTGTTAGCGTGCATAAGCAATGTCGCCATCAAGAATTACCTCGCCGTTTAAGATGATTTTAATTTTTGTTCCCTTTACAATCACCTCCTCGGTATTCCATTCGCCAACCGGGTTTAAGAAGCCGCGTTTGGCAGCAATGGTTCCGTAAACCGACCCATGATACTGGTACTCGTGCAGTTTGGCATAAATTGGGGCGGTGTTATCCAGGATTTGAAGTTCCATTCCCACATAAGCTGCATCGCCTTCCAGCGGGGCGCGGATTCCGAGTCCGTTGTTGGCACCCGGAGTTAGTTTAAACTCAAAACGGAAGTTAAAATCACTGTACTCATTGGCAGTAAATAAATTACCGTGTCCGCCCATCTTTGGGTTAACAACCAACTCGCCGTTTTCAACATAGTAGTCGGTTTTATTTCCTTGCCAGCCGTCCAGGTTTTTCCCGTTAAACAACGAAACAAAACCTTCCTCTTTTTCTTCTTCGGTCAGCCCGATCAATTTGGTATCGATTTCTTTCACATAAACATCGCGAAAAGCAAGCTCGTTACCATGGGCTTGTAATTCAATGGTCCCTTCTTCAAAAATCGGAATGCTGCGGTCCCAGTAATTATCCATTTTTACATTGTCAACCACCAGCTCGCCATTCAGATAAACCGTAACGTTTTCGCCAATCATTGTTATTCTGAAAGTATTCCACTCATTAATTGGGTTATCAGCTACTTTTAGCGGGTTGCGGATGTTGTCGGCATTGTTGTTGTACAGTCCGCCAGAACCTACCTGTGCGCCAACTTCAACACGCGAAGTATCCCAGATTTGTACCTGCGGAGTGCCTCTCAGGTAAATGCCGCTGTCGCCTTTTTTGGTGATTTTCCAGTCAACAATCATCTCAAAATCTCTGTAACGTTTTACCGAAACCAGGTTGGCACCTTTTCCGTTAAAAACAATCTGTCCATCTTTTACACTCCAGTTTTCGAGCATTTTTTGGTTGGCTTCTATCTGTGCTTTGGCTTTTTCGGCCTCGCTTAATTCTGCAATTTTAATCGGGTTACCGTTTAACAACATACCTTGCCAGCCGTCCAGGTTTTTCCCGTTAAACATCGATTCAAAACCTTTGTCTTTGGGCATTTCATCCAGGTATTTCTGAATGTTGATTTTGTCGTACTGACTGTCTTCACCGGAGAGGGCCTTGGCAGCTTTCCCAAGAATTCTTCTTACAATTTCGCCGCTTTGTCCGCTTGTCCCGTCATTGCCGGGCATTGCATTTTTCATGATTGCACGTGCGGTGCTTTCAGCCAGGCCTGCTTCGTTAAGGAAAGGTTCCAGGTAAACCAGTGCCAGGAAAGTTTTTAACCCGCCAATAGCAGAGATCACATTGTTTTTCTCTTTTGCGGAAGCTGCAAAAGGCATAATCTTGCGGTATTGAAGTAGTTTCTGATCATCCGGAAGATTGGCGGAACGAACCAGTTTTACAAACGTTGAAAAGGCTTTTGGCTTGAATTCACCACTTGAGTTTTGACAAACGTCAAACAGATCTTTGGCTGCTGAATATTCTTTCCAGGAAATCAAGGCATTGAAAGCGGCTTCTTTCTGCGATCCGCCGGAAGTGTTGAAATAACGGGTTACGTTTTCGAGTGCCACATCACCGCCAATCTCAGGTAAAATCGGGAACAGTCGTTCTTTCTTATCACTTGATTTTAAAGCAGAAAGGATTTTTCCGTTTTCTTTTTGTTCAGCCTTAACATCTTTTGTAGCGGCAATTAACGCCATTTGTGTTTTCGTAATTTCAGTTTCATCCGAAACAGAATGCAAGAGTTTTAAAAGAGCATCGGTGTGTCCGTAGTCCGAAACATTTTTTAATGCAGCAAAAGCGGCTGTTTTCTCGGCTGCATTGCCCGATGAAGTCGTTTTCAGCACATCGTTAAAATACTGAGTTCCGGCTTTTGCGGCCAGTAATTCAATAATTGCGGCTTTTGTATCGCCCGACGTGCTGCCGAGTTCACCGGCAACCAGGTAAAGATGTTCTTTATCGAGTAATTCTGAAAGAGCGGTTTTGGTTGTGGCGAGGTCGTTGCCGGTTTTCAGGTGGGCAACCAGTGCCGGTATGGCATCTTTCCCTTCCAGTTTACCCAAAGCCACAACAGCTTCCTGTCTTACATCATCAGAAGGGTTGTTTAGGTTTTGACTGACAAAATCGCCGGCCAGCGCACAGCCTTTTCGTCCAAGCATGGAAATAATTTCAGCTTTTACCTCCGGATTTGCCGATTCTGCTTTTGCAATCCATTTGCGGGTATCGGCAATTCCTCCAGTATTTTCAGCAATATTCAACGCCGAATAACGGAAAGCTTTGTCTGAATTATCCACTGCTTTTAGTAAAAGCGGGGTGGCCTCGTAACCCTGGTATTTTGCATAAAGGAAAAGCGCTTTAGAGTAGTTGTGCAACAATTCGGGAGAAGTATTTGCCTTGAAAACTGCTTTACAGGCTTTGTCGAACAATGTCAACTCGTTTTCCTGGCCCAGACGATCGGTATAAAGCAGGAAGGCATTGGTTGCATCCGACATTTCGTACGCAAATTTCACCTGCTGTGCCGCTTTTAAAAGCGTGTTGTACGATGTAGGGTCACCAATCTGGGCGAGTGCGGTAAGTGCTGTTTTGCGAAGCGTGAGATCATCCGTTGCTGCCAAAGCAGTAATTGGCGAAACAGCAGCTTTGTATTGAAGTTCGCCCAATGCGCGCACCAGCGTTAATTTTGCTTTTTCGCCTGCTCCGGGAAGAGCATCCGCAAATAATTTGGCGGCGCCTTCGCTGTTGATTGCTAAAATGGCCTGAGTGGCCGGTTCAACCAACGCATCGTCTGATAAATATGTTTTTAATACTTCGGTACTTTTTGTGCCTCCTATCAGGTTCAGCTGATTGATCAGGAAGGTTTTCACCTCAGTGTCTTTTTGTGCCGCAAGTGCTTTCAACAGGTTGTTTTCAGCAAATGCACGTTCTTCGTTTTTCCCAAACTGGCTGGCATAACGGGCAAAGCTGTTCAGAGCAAAACGTACAGCAGTGTCGTCGTCAACTCCGGGAGGGGTCAACTCTTGTGCTAACATTTGAAACCCCTCGTTTCCCAACTGGAAAATCTCGTTCATCGCCTTGTCCCGGTGCGTGAGGTTTTGGGTAGGCATTTGCGCCAGAATATCGGCGACTTTGGTATCCATTGTCCGGCGGTCCTGCGCAAATCCGTTTCCGGAAACAGCTGCTAAAACAAGGATACAAATAAGTTGAATTATATTTTTCTTCATTGTAATCTTCATTAATTCGTTTATCCTTAAACTTTCATTTTTTTTAAATCGTCCACGGAGCGCGCATTGGCTGATTAATCAACCGGTTTGCACCTTCGTCGTCAATAAATTCCAGTTTTTCCGGATCAAAATGAAGTGTACGTCCGAGGCGAACTGCAATAATTCCCAGATTAACCAGTGTAGCAGAGCGGAAGCCATTCATTTCATTCAAAGCAAATTTCTTCCGTGTTTTTACTGACTCTGAAAAGATTCCGATTTGAGGTTCCGGCTCCGGCAGCGTTTTGATAAAACTTTGCAGGTTGGGTATATCCGAACGAAAACCCTGGTAGATTTTTCCGTTGGGGCCTTCAATATAAGCGGCATCTTTGTCGCGGTTTTCGCCATCAAGTATAACCTGGCAACCATCGGCGTAAGTATAAGTGATTCTTCTCCAGCTACCTACCGCATCGTAGTCCTGCTGGGGCGCATCCACCTCAATTTTCACGGGACTGGTTTCGTCTTTACCAAGCATGTACTGCACCGGGTCTAAGTAATGTTGTCCCATGTCCCCAAGTCCTCCGCCATCGTAATCCCAGTAACCACGGAAATTGGAATGAACGCGTAAATGGTTATAAGGTTTGTAAGGCGCCGGCCCAAGCCACATATCATAATCCAGGTTTTCGGGCACGGGCTCGGGAGCCAGGTTGTGTTGTCCGCTCCAGAAAAACTTCCAGTTGTAACCGGTAATTCCGCTAACGGTAACTTTTAAAGGCCAGCCCAGAATTCCGCTGTCGATTACTTTTTTAAGTGGTTTAACATCGGTGCCCAGTCCGTAGAACGTATCTTTAAAGCGGAACCAGGTATTCAGCCGGAACATACGCCCGTGTGCATTTACAGCTTCCACTACTTTTTTGCCTTCGCCAATGGTGCGCGTCATGGGTTTTTCGCACCAGATATCTTTTCCGGCTTTTGCGGCTTCTACTGCCATTAAACCATGCCAGTGCGGAGGTGTGGCAATGTGAACGATATCAACTTCCGGAAGGTGGCAAACATCCCTGAAGTCGTGAAATTCCTTCACTTTATAGTCGATCAGGTTGCGGGCCAATGCCAAATGTTCGGTATCCACATCGCAAATGGCCACCACTTTTGTGCCTTCGTAAGGAATATGGCCACGGCCCATTCCTCCTACTCCGATAATTGCTTTTGTTAAGGTGTCAGACGGCGCCAGGTGCCCGTTCCCACCCAATACATGGCGTGGGACGATCGTAAATCCTGCGCCGGCCAGGAGTGCACTTTTTAAGAATTTTCTCCTGTTTGTAGTTTGATTCTTACTCATATAACTTTTGGTATTTAGAATTGCGGTAAAGTATGTTGTACGCAATAATAGTTGGTTTCAGGTTACAATTTAGGGTAATATTAGGGGTAACAAAACAGATTTGGGTGAAAAATGACAGCAAAAAACATCATCTGATTTGAAAAAGACGATTGCCTTGTATTTTTGAAAGCTGCCTACTTCTGTTCAATTAACTCGGAGATTGATTTCCCAAATGGCTGTGCATAACATTGTTGGTAGTACTTCTCGAAGTGTTCCAGCGATTCGTGTGCCTGGGTATTTTTCCCGAGTTTTACGAGTGCGGTTAGTTTCCGACTTAAAATGGCTTCGTTTAACGGGTCAAAAATCAGTAAGGCATTTGATAAGCGAAGTACGGCATCCTGGTTTTGCATAAAATCTTCATCGGCATACAGCGGAAGAAGTGTTTCCAGTAATTCATCCGAAATCCGGCTTTTGAAATCATCCAGCCACACATCGTCCATATTGGGAAGAAGCGGTCCTTTTTCTATAATGCATAGTATTTTATTCAAAAGCTCGTACTGAACTCCTGATTTTGCAGCTTGTCTGAACTGTTCAATTAAAAGAAAATAATCAGCCAGGTCGCAATACACATCGTCGTTAAATTGGATTACCCACTTTTTATTGGTGTATTCAATATTGATACCGCTGTTTTGATCCAGAATTTCGCGGATGCGCTGAACCTGTGTGCTGCGGTTATTTTTGGCGCTTTCTGCCGGATAACCTGCCCAAAGATGGTTGGTGAGTTGTTTGGAACTGGCCCCGTTTTCGCGTAAAGTAGCTACCAAAACCAGCACAAATAATTGTTTTCTCCGTGTTGAGAAACGCGAAGTCAGTTCTTCTCCCTCGCGGTTTACAATTCTGAATCCACCAAAAACTTCGATAAAAGGCCCTGTTTGCTTTTTCTTTTTTATTGATGTGGCAACTGCTTTTTGAGGTTTGCCAGAGCGGTGCAGCCTTTTCTTTTTCTTATTTTGGAAATAAACGATTGGGAAAATAACCAACAGAAAAATTATGGGTAAAATCCAAAGCCATGAATTGTTTTCTGCTTTATCGTCCCTTTTTTGTTCCTGTTTGTAAAGCCGTTTTACCTCTATGTCGCTTAAAGCGCGGTCCCAAATGGTGAGGTCGTCCATCATCCCTTTAAAGGCTTCGTCCCACAAGTTGGTGCCAATCAGGAGCGAATATTCGGTGGAACTGATGTTGGCGGCATCGTCCACGCCAACGAGCTCCCCGTTTTTGAAGAAACGTACGGTTTTTCCAATGGAAATAACAAAAGTAATTTGTTGCCATTCGTTGATTTTTACAACGGCCGAATCAATCACATGGTCTTTAATTCCGGGCGAGGTAAAAAGCAGGTTGCCGTTTCGGAATTTTACCGAAAGTGCTTTCCCTTTCCCAATAATACTCCGGTTTCCACTAATATCAGTAGGTTTAATCCAGGCGCTTACTGTAAAATTGTTGTTGAGTTCAATGTCTGTATCATAGTCAATGTAATTGTCTTTTCCGTTAAACACGGCGCACCAGCCACGCAGCGAGTCGTTTTTGTATTCGATGTTGCTGTACGGAATTTCAGTGTTGGCAGCTACCGCATTGTTTACATTTTGCTCAAAAGGCAGCATCAAAACCATTCCGTCTTTCAGGTCTTTGGGGCGGGCATAAAATATTTTAATGTTGTCGGAAGTGTAGCTGTTAAAAGTAAAAACATCGGGCGAAAAATGAAAACCGTCTTTGTAAGGGCTTAGTTCTTTTTGTGTTGTATGTATTTTCCCAAACGATTCCATTCCGGGCATTTCTTTCCAGGTAATTCCTTCCAGTGGCTGTTCGTTGTATATCACATTGGCCGAAAACCATTCCTGTTTAGAGAATGTTTGCTGATACGCATTGAAAATATTTTTGTACCCGGTAACAAAAAAATTGGGTAGTTTGCCGGTATATTCGTTAAAAAGCCGGGGGATCAGTTCCGGGTTTTGTTGCAGTGAATCGGGTAATGTATTTAAGTCGTCATCCAAATAGAAAACTACCAGGTCATTTTCAGGTTTTCCTGTAAAACCACTTGCAATTTCATCGGGAAATTCGGCCGGAACATTATAAGTACAGGCAAGGTTGTTTAGCGAAAAAGAAACAGTGGTTAGCCCCGGGGTAAAAACAAACAGCCTTTTGTTTTCTGAAATACATTCGCTCAGGTTATTTGTTGTTTGTTGGCCGGGAATTGCCAGGAAACGACAAAGCTTATTTTGCTCCAGCTCTTTCAAAAACTCAGGGGTTTCCTGTTCAGTAATAATGAAAAGGAAATCGCCGTTTTCCTCCAGGAATTTTTCAGCATCGGTAAAAAAATCGGAATACAAAGTTTTGGGAGAAATGATAAATGCCCGATATCCGTCGTGTAAATCCTGTTGGAAATTAAGGGTGTTTTTGCGGGTTAAAAACACATGTTCATCCAGGCTGTTTCCCCCAACCGAAGTAAAAGGAAACAAGAGAAAAAACAATGCCCCGGTAAGAGCATAAAGTAGTTTTGACCTGTAAAAACATTGCATGTGAGCAAAAATAAAAAAAAGACTTTTAGTTGCATTCGAAATGCAATGAATTTGATTTAGTTGCGGCTTATTAACACATTTTAGACTTTCCTTACATTCCTTAGCATATGTTTAGTTTACTTAATATTTGTTTATGTTTTGATACATACTATTCATCTATTTTTGGCGTTAAACAAAAAACCAATTTTATGAAATCGTTTTACCTCTGTTTCACATTTTTATGCTTTGTTACATTAGCAAACGCCCAACAAGTTACCATTAGCGGGTATGTAACCGATGTAGCCACAGGCGAAGCCCTGATTAATGCCAATGTGTATGAGCTTTTAAAGAAAAAAGGTACCGTAAGTAATGTGTACGGATTTTACAGTCTTACGCTCCCGACAGGAAAACAAAATGTGCAGTTTTCGTTTGTTGGCTATGGGAGGCAGAGTTTTGACCTCGATTTGCAGAAAGATACGGTAATCAACGTGAAGCTGAAATTAATGGGCGAGCTTGACGAAGTAACGGTAAGCGCTGCTAAATCGAACGTAGAGCGGACACAAATGAGTTTATTTGAACTTCCGACCGAGCGCATTGAAAAACTACCGGTAATACTTGGCGAACCCGATGTGTTAAAAGTTATTCAGCTGTTGCCGGGTGTTCAATCGGGCACCGAAGGCACAAGTGGTATTTATGTGCGGGGTGGCGGAGCCGACCAAAACCTGTTTTTGCTTGACGGTGTGCCGGTGTATAATGCGAACCATTTGTTTGGCTTTTTCTCGGTGTTTAACGCCAATGCCGTAAAAACGGTAAGCCTCTACAAAGGTGGCTTCCCGGCGCGTTTTGGCGGAAGGTTGTCGTCGGTAGTGGATATCCGGATGAAAGAAGGCAACGACCAGGAATTTAAAGGTGAATTTTCAATCGGCCTGGTTTCCTCGCGCTTTTCGCTGGAAGGGCCTATAAACAAAGGGAAAACAGCATTTATTGTTTCCGGCAGAAGGACTTATATTGATATTCTTGCGCAACCACTCATAAAAAGCGGGAACACTGAAAATGAGAAATTCAATGCCGGGTATTATTTTTATGATTTAAATGCAAAAATAAACCATAAGTTTTCGGATACCGACCGTTTGTTCTTATCAGTATATGGCGGAGAAGACCAGGCATACAACAGGGAAAAATATAAATCGACTACAAGCAATTACAGGGATTATTATGATGATAACCTGGGGTGGGGCAATGTAACTTCGGCGTTGCGTTGGAACCATGTTTTTGGGCCAAAGCTGTTTAGCAATGTCACGGCCACTTACAGCAAATATAAGTTTGATGTGGAGAGTGATTACGAATACTCCGAGGACCAGTATTACAACCGCGATTATTTTAAGTACATGTCGGGGATTGACGATGTGGCTGCTAAAATAGATTTTGATTATTATCCGTCAACCAATCACTCACTTAAGTTTGGTGCTTCCAACATTTGGCACACTTTTAAACCAGGTGTAAACCACGAAAAAACAACCATTGATGAAGAACAATATGTCCAAAACCAGGACACCACCTACGGTAACCAAAACATTGGAGCCAATGAGTTGGATGTATATGCGGAAGACAATTGGGATATTTCGCCCCGGTTAAATGCAAATATCGGGCTGCATTTTTCGTGGTTTAATGTACAGAATACCAATTACACTTCGCTGCAACCGCGCCTGGCTTTACGCTACCTGGTTTCGGATAAATTATCGTTAAAAGCATCCTACTCAAAAATGAGCCAGTATATACATTTATTGAGTTCGGCTACCATTAGTTTACCAACCGACTTGTGGCTGCCTACCACCAAAAATGTAAAGCCTCAAAATTCACATCAATGGGCATTGGGGGCAGCTTACAAACACTCCAAAGGCTACGATTTTACGGTTGAAGCTTTTTATAAAACCATGGACAACCTGATTGAATACAAGCCAGGGGCAACCTTTTCGGGGGTAAGCGAAGGCTGGGAGTCGAAAATAGAAACCGGGAAAGGCTGGTCGTACGGTGCCGAATTTATGGTGGAGAAGAAAACCGGGAAAACCACCGGCTGGCTGGGTTATACGCTGTCGTGGGCCAACCGAAAGTTTGAAAACCTGAATTTTGGCAAAACCTTCCCGGCAAAATACGACCGGCGGCATGATGTAAGCCTGGTACTTAATCACGAATTCAGTAAAAAATTTGACATGGGCCTGGCCTGGGTGTATGGTACCGGAAATGCCACTACCCTGGGAGTGCAAAAATATTACTCAGTGTTGCCGGGAGTAGGGTCGTATGGCTACTACACCGGTGGCGAAATAACCTATTACGGAGGGCGGAACAGCTACCGGATGCCCTCGTACCACCGTCTCGACCTGAGTATGAATTTCCATAAGCAAAAAAAGCGGGGTATCCGAACCTGGACTGTCGGGGTATATAATGCGTACAGCCGCCAAAACCCGTTCTATATGTATTGGGACACTAAAACAATTGTTGTATCAACACCCGAGGGCGAAACCTATAGCAGTAAGCCTGTGCTTAAACAGGTTAGTTTGTTTCCCATCATCCCCTCCATCAGTTATTCCTTTAAGTTTTAATATTGAATCAGACGTAATGTATTCATAACCAGTAAAAAAAAGATAACCATGAAAAATAAATATATATTCCTGTCGCTACTTTGCCCTGTTGTTTTTCTGTTTTTTATTTCCTGCGAAAAGGAAGTTGAATTTAAGGGCGATGAGCTGGATCCTCTCATTGTTGTTAACGGAATTGTAACGGAAGGAGATACTGTTGCGGTTTTATTAACAAAAAGTAAAAGTGTGTTTGAAGAGGAGTATTTATACACATTTGTAACAAATGCAGAAGTAAACTTGTATGTTAACGATGTTTTTGCCGAAACCCTTACTCCACAAAAAGCGGAGGCCTGGGACACCGGAGAGTTGTATGACACCGGGGAGTATGCAGGCAGTGTGAAAGCCGTAGCCGGAAAAACCTATCGTCTCGAAATCGCTGTCGATGGTTTTGATCCGATTAGTTGCGAAACCACCGTACCCAAGCCTGTTGAAATACTTGCATGGGATACAACAAGTGTTGGTGAAACGGGTTATTCGGGATTTGCATCTATTACCGAATTCAATGTTGAGTTTAATGACAATGGCCAGCAACATAATTATTATCGCATACAATCCACTTCTAAAGGTGGCCGGGAAAGAATCCGATACACGCCGGATGGAACAATGCAATATACCGATACCATAGTAATTGAGCCTGAAAGCTCTGAATGGATTGATATTTTAAACGCTCAACTTAATGATGCCATAAATGATGCCGACGAGTTTATTAGCGGCACACCCGACAACCGCTTTGCTATTTTTAAAGACGATAGCTTTAACGGGAGTAAAATGAAACTGAGGTTTCAGATAAGGAATAACTTTTACTACTACTACCCGGCAATGGGCAGTAGCAATGAGAGCGATGGCAATTTCCGGGAACGTAATATATCTCTGTTTTCGCTTTCTAAAGAATACTATGAATATTTGAATACCGCAAACCTGCATTATTACTTTGAGGACGATTTTTTCTCCGAACCCGTTCAGGTGTATTCAAACATAAAGGGAGGTATTGGAATATGGGGTGCAGTAGCTCGCACTTCTTTTTCAGTATTGGAAGGGAACTACCCCTTGGATGATAAAGTTTATGTTGAACGGGATGGATATTATTACGGGTATTGACACGCTCAATAAATAATTGTATTGCATTGGCGAGCTTTATCCATTAGCGGGATACCGCAATTGGTAAAAAGGCAATGTATAAAAAATTGAATTTTATTATCACAGTCAATATTCTTGGTAAAGAAAATTTGAAAATCTTTACAGAATGGGGCTAGTGTAGTGTCAAACGTGTTTTATCCCGACGTCATGCTGAATTCATTTCAGCATCTCTGCTCAAAATGCAGATTCCGAAATAAATTCGGAATGACGATACATCAATTTAAAGTTGACATGACAGTAGCGATAATGCTATAATTTCTTATGTGGTTGTGATTCAGCTCTTTAGTATATTTTATTGAAATTCTGCCGTATCTTTTCTTTCACCTCCTCCATCGAAATTTTCCTGCCCAGTTCCTGTTGAATAGAAGTTACGGCCGATGATGCAAATCCGCAGGGGTTGATGTAGTTGTAGTAACGCATGTCGGTATTTACATTCAGTGCAAAACCGTGCATGGTAACATAGCGGCTCACCCGCACGCCAATGGCACAGATTTTACGGGCCCGTACTTTATGATTGGCCTGCAACCAAACTCCTGTAGCCCCTTCTTTCCGGCCACCTTCGAGGCCGTATTCGGCAATGGTGGCGATGATGGCATCCTCCATTTTTTCGATGTACCCGCGCACACCAATTTTGTAGTATTCGAGGTCGATTATGGGATAGCCAACCAACTGGCCCGGCCCGTGATAAGTAATGTCGCCGCCGCGGTTGATTTTGTAATAAGTGGCTTCAATTTTTTTGAGGAAATCGGAATTGGCCAGCAGGTTTTTTTCGTCGCCGCTTTTACCCAGCGTATAAACATGCGGGTGTTCTACCAGGATGAATTCATTCTTTGAAGTAGCTAGTTTTGTACTTCGTTTTTCATCTGTAACTTCTTTCAGCCTTTCTTCCTGGTAATCCCAGCAGGCTTTGTAGTCCATTAGACCCAGGTCTTTGTAATTGAAATCTGCCATTATTTTATGGAAATTTTGTGAAGAAGTTTACGATCATTGATTTTATGCAGGCTTTTAAGAAATGAACTGTCAAACTCAATCTTCATTATTCAATTTTCTCATCACTTCTTTTCGGCTTACCATTTCTCCGGTTTTTTCTTTATCCATCAGAGTTCCGAACGCCAAATCTTCATATTGTTCTTCGTTAATGGGAATAGTTTTGCCCCCGAGTTCTTTTACCAGTTTGGTAATTAGCCTGTTATTCTTGTCGTCAATTTTTATAATAATTGCTCCCATAATGTTCCAAATTTACAAACTTTTCCCGCGACTTTAAACTCTGAACTTCCTAAGCATTCACATGTTCCTCGGCGCGGTACGAACTGCGCACCAGCGGCGAACTCTCCACAAACTTAAATCCTTTACGAATGCCGATAGTGCGGTATTCCACAAACTTTTCGGGAGAAATGTATTCCACCACCGGCATGTGTTTGGTGGTAGGGGCCAGGTACTGCCCGATGGTCATAACTTTTACACCGGCAGCAAGCAGGTCGTCCATGGTTTGCAGCACTTCTTCGTGCGTTTCGCCTAAACCCAGCATAATGCCCGACTTGGCGCGGCCAAAGTTTTCTGCCACATATTTCAGCGTATCGAGGCTGCGGCGGTATTTCGACGCAAAACGGACAAAGGGCGTCAGTCTTTCGGTAGTTTCCAGGTTGTGCGAAATCACATCCGGGCCGGCATCAATCACCTGCTGTATCAATTCAGTTTTTCCACGGAAATCAGGAATCAGCACTTCAATTTTTGTATCCGGGTTTACACGTTTTACTTCGCGGATGGTTTCTGCCCATATTCTGGCTCCCTGATCCTCCAAATCGTCGCGGTCAACCGAAGTGATTACACAATGTTTTACACCCATAATACGCACCGATTCGGCGAGTTTTTTGGGTTCTTCCAAATCGGGGGCCAGTGGTTTTCCGCTGGGTACGGCACAAAACTTACACCTGCGGGTACAAATGTTCCCTAAAATCATAAAAGTTGCTGTTCCACGGTTCCAGCATTCACCAATATTCGGGCAGTTACCACTGGTACAAATGGTATGCAAACCATGTTTGTTAACCAGGTTTTTAACTTTGGAATAGCTTTCGCCCTTTGGCATTTTCATCTTCATCCACCGGGGTAGGCGTTCCCTGCCGTTCAACTCATGTGCCATATCAAAAAAATTTCTGCAAAGGTATTCGTTTAAAAATGAATACAGGATGAAAAACTCTCAAATGCTAAATTTGTTCTAAAAAAAACACTTCTTCCTGTAACTGTGTTATTTTTGTGAAATAGCAGAAAATTGATGAAACACCTCATATTATTCTTTTTGATCGTTTTTAGCCTGAATGCCGCTTACGGACAACAGCGGAAAGTGTCTGATATTCAGAGTAAGTCAAGTCTGGCAATTAAGTATTACAACGATAAAGACTATGAAAAGGCACTTCCTCTATTGAAAGAGGTTTACGGGTTAACTCGAAGCACTACTTACTACAGATATTACATTACCTGCCGGATAGGCTTAAAACAATACGATGAAGCCTTAAGCGAAATACAAAATGAACTAAAGAAACAGAAACCTCCGCGCCCCGACTTTTTTATTTACTGGGGGCAGGTGTTAAAAGCTCAGGGTTTAAAAAAGGAAGCCGAAGAAAAATACAAGCAAGCAATCGATAATATTCAGCCAAATAAGGGAAGTTATTATTCTGTGGCAAATGCTTTTCTTAATGAACAGGAATTCGGACTAGCCAAAGATGTTTACCTGAAAGGGAGGAAAGCCTTGCCAACCGAAGATTTCAGTTATGAGTTGGCACATGTTTACCTGTATCTGCGTGATTATGAGAACATGTTGGAGGAATACCTCAATCTGCTGAAAAAAGATTCCAATCAACTTGCACGGGTGCAAAGCAGTTTGGCTTCGGCCATGCGTTTGGATATTGACGACGGGCTTCGTGACCAGTTTCGGGAACAGGTGTTGTTACGAATTCAGAACGAACTGGATGTAATTGGATATAACCGATTACTAATCTGGTTTTTTCTGCAAGAGCGGAAGTTTGCCAGTGCTTTGCGCCAGTCGGTTGCCATCGACCGCCGTACCGGGCAGGAAGACCAGCAGATTGCCATTTTGGGAGATATGGCCTTGCGAAACAAAGATTATACGGAGGCAAAAAAAGCCTATAAATACCTGATGGACAAAGGTGAAGAGACAAACTATTACGGACAGGCTTATATTCGGACACTTAATGCTTCTTACCTGGAGTATGTAAACGATTTTCCGGATGATACCGTAAAGGGGAAGGAACTGACTCAAAATTTTAAAGATGGGCTGGAATATTTGCAATATAGCCCGGCAACACTCTTGTTGATAAGAGAATATGCACACCTGGAGGCGTTCTATCTGAGCTCACCACAGCAGGCCATTCAAATTCTGGAAAAGGGAAGCACAATTTCGGGTTTGAAACCTGATCAAACTGGCGAGTTAAAAGCAGAACTGGCGGATGTATATCTTTACAACAATGATCCTTGGGAAGCGATGCTTTTGTACTCGCAGGTAATTGACGAGAATAAAGCCAACAGTTTGGGTGACGAGGTAAAATTGAAAAAAGCGCGGCTGGGATATTACATGGGGAATTTTAAGTGGGCCAAAGCGCAACTCGATGTTTTAAAAGCAAGTACTTCGAAACTTACGGCCAACGATGCGATGGACCTTTCGATGATGATTGGCAATAACCTGAACCTGGATACCACTGCTGTTCCTTTGCAAATGTTTGCCCGTGCCGACCTATTGTTTTTTCAGAATCATAATGAAAAGGCGATGGCAGTACTCGATTCTTTGGAAGAACAATTTCCGTACAATTCGCTGGTGGATGATATTCTTTTCCGAAAAGCAAAACTTGAAATAGGACATCAGAATTATGCGCTGGCAGCCGAATACCTGCAAACCATTGTAACTGATTTTGGCTACGATTTGTTGGGCGATGATGCCATGTACCTGTTGGCGGAATTGTACAATTACGACCTCGATCAGAAAGAAAAAGCCAAGGAATTGTACCGCGATATGCTGAGCGATTATCCGGGGAGTGTTTACATTGAGGAGTCGCGTGCTAAATTTCGCGAGTTAAGAGCCTTGTACCCGGATAAGGAATCCGAAAACGACAAGGAAGAATTATTTATGGGCGGTACAAAAATCCAATGACCCCGGGGAAAAAGGCATATCTTTTTGCCGGCCTGTCCGTGCTTTTCTGGTCAACCGTGGCAACATCGTTTAAACTGGCGCTGCGCGAATATGATTTTATTCAGCTGATTTTTTATGCTTCAGTGGTAACCGTAATTCTGCTTTTCTTTGTATTACTGGCCCAGCGAAAAACGCATTTAATTTTTCAGCAAACCCGCCGTCAGTGGACACACTCTCTGTTAATGAGCGCCTTTAATCCGCTGCTTTATTACCTGGTTCTTTTTAAGGCTTACTCGCTTTTGCCTGCACAGGTAGCACAACCGCTGAATATGATCTGGCCAATAACCTTGGCGCTTTTGTCAGTGCCGCTGCTGGGGCAAAAAATTAGCTGGATTAGTGTTGTGGCGCTTGTTATCAGTTTTTGCGGGGTGTTTTTTATTTCTTCGCAGGGCGGCCCCGACGGTTTTAAAAATACAAACCCGCTGGGTGTTGTGCTTGCTGTTGGCAGTTCAATTCTGTGGTCGCTCTACTGGATTTTTAACGTACGCGATCGCCGGGATGAGGTGGTAAAACTGTTTCTCAACTTTTTTATAGGGACGTTGTTTTTAGTGCCGGTGGTGGCGCTGTTTTCATCCTTTAAAATCAGTTGGGGACCGGGATTTTGGGCGGTTATTTATTCCGGCATTTTTGAAGTTGGCATAACCTACGTACTTTGGCTAAAAGCCATGAACCTGACCACCAGCAATGCCAAAATCGGTAATCTCGTTTTCTTCGCCCCGTTTCTGTCGCTGGTTTTTATTCATTTTATTCTGAAAGAAACCATTTACGCGACCACGTTTATCGGTTTAATCTTCATCGTTTCGGGCGTACTTGTGCAGCAGTTGGATAGGAAGAAGATTTAAATAGATTGAATAAGATTGGTGCAGATTGAGAGAGAATCACCACAAATGACTATTTTCAAACGATGGAAAAACCACTTCGAATTTTGGGTATCGATCCCGGAACCACGGTAACCGGTTATGGGCTGGTGGAAATCAGAGATAAAAAGCCGGTGATCCTGCATATGGGAAACATCACACCGGGGAAATTCAAAGATCATTACCAGCGCTTAAAAATCCTGCATGAACGGGCACTTCACCTGGTAGAAACCTATCATCCGGATGTGATGGCCATTGAAGCTCCTTTTTACGGAAAGAATGTGCAATCGATGCTGAAACTGGGGCGCGGACAAGGTGTGCTGATGGCGGCTGCGCTGATGCACGGTGTACCCATTCACGAATATGCGCCTTTGCTGGTGAAACAGTCGATTACCGGAATGGGGCGTGCTTCAAAAGAACAGGTGGCGTATTTTCTTCATAAAGTTTATAACCTCAAAGAAATTGATAAAGTGTTAGATGAAACGGATGCAGTGGCGGTGGCAATCTGTCATTTTATTCAATTAAATAAACCGCAA
This sequence comes from Draconibacterium sp., assembly GCA_047975435.1. Taxonomy (GTDB): domain Bacteria; phylum Bacteroidota; class Bacteroidia; order Bacteroidales; family Prolixibacteraceae; genus Draconibacterium. Next base: position 16,787 of record JBKEDN010000004.1, read on the forward strand.
AAATCGAAGGAATACAAAAACTGGTCCGACTTTATTAAGAAGAACCCGGACAAGGTGAAGTAGCACTGCATTGCACCTGATTTTCAGGGGACAATCTTATTTTAATGCAATAAAACCTAATTAAGATCATTCATAATGTTTTGTTTTTGTACTTATTTAGTGATTTTTGCCCTGGCGTTTAGAAAAATTCCAGGGGAGGTACAAACGTTCTGAATAAAGAATAAACAACATTGTGGAAGACGTAAATAAGTGGAATAGTTTCATTGGCGGAAATAAAGCAGCACTTGAGGTGATATACTTGAAGTATTATGACCATTTGCTGAATTATGGCCTGAAGTTATTTCCCGACCCCGATTTTGTAAAAGACTGTATTCAGGATTTGTTTGTTAAGCTGTATTCCAGTAAAAAACTAAAACCCACGCAGCACGTCAGGTCGTATCTGCTAAAATCAATCCGGAATATTATTATCGATAAACTGACAAGACAGAAATTGCTGGTTTCCGAGAACGAAGTTTCCTTTCGCTTGCCGGTTGAAGAAGATGAACTGGAAAAGAACTTTGGAAGCAACGATGAGGAGACGCTGATGCTGAGGAAGTTGCTGTATTCTTTTGATCAGTTATCCGACAAACAAAAACAAATACTCTATTTCCGCTACATTCAGGAACTTTCGCACAAAGAGATTGCAGACATACTGGATATTAACGAACAGTCGTCGATGAACCTGTCGTCGCGGGCTTTGGCAAAATTACGTAAGCTGGTAACCGATAAAAAAAATCAGGCTTTTATCGGTAATGATGACCTGAAGAAAAACCTGATTCTTTTATGTATGGTTTCGAAATAATTACGGATTGGGCAAGGCCTCAAAATCGATGTTTGGATGTTCCGAAGATGATTTTCCACGTGTGAAAAGGGTTTTATAGACCGTATTTTCATCAAAAAATCCACAGTTTTTCAACACAAACGATTTTTGGTTTTTGCTTACCCCTCCGTAGTAATCGTCGCGTCGTTTGGCCGCGGCGGTGGCATCGTAGGTAAATCGTGCATCCGTTAGCTCAATCCATTTCCCGTTTTCGGTTACAACCCACTGGTTGCCAAATTCAACCTGGCGGGTGAGGTAACCTTGCGATGGATTAAAATTTTCGAGAAACGAGTGTGGCCGCGTGTACCAGGTAACCTTTTGCGGGCGCGAAAAAGATGCGATCAAGCGCCAGTTGTTTTGCCCCGGATCAAAAAACCACGAGGTATAAACAGTAGCGCCTTCGCGGTTTTGGTCGGGGTGAATGCGCGTCAGGAAACGGTATGTTTGCCCTGCTTTCCAGGGATAGCGTAAAAAGCTTTGTCCGCCCGAGCCTTCACCGCCAAATTCTTTGGTAATTACGTCTTTCCCTTTCCCGAGCATATGAACCTGTGCTTCCTCCGGAATTTCGTTGGGATTATTGGTTTTGTATGGGCTCCACACCGAAAACAGGATCCGGCGTTCGTCGGGCGAATTGGCCTGAATGCCACAATAGCCTTCGCCAAAACCATTCACCATGTAATAAGATCCGATTACGTCTTCTCCCTTCGGAACAGTGACTTCGTTATAGAAATATTCTACATTTCCGGCCGATTCAGGAATTTGATAACCCAGGTGAACCGATGGGCCGCGTCTTCCGAAATAGAAATTTTTAGGCTCGCGAACAAAAACCAGTGGTTCCTGCGCTGCTTCTCCGCTGATGATAATGTCAGAAATATCGGCAAAAACAGAACCGTTGCGTGATTTGCCCTTAAAATCCACACGAACATGTTGGTTCTCTTTTACCTGAATGCTTCCAAACTCAATTTCTTCCCATGAGGTGTTGCTAATGTTTACAGGGAATTTTTTGCCGTTAACCGTCACTTCAATTTCGGCTTTACCATCCGGTGCCTGTGTGTTAAGGGCGAGGTTCAACTGTCCACTGTGGGCCACTTTAAACCAGGCGGAAATAAGGGCGGCCTGGTCGTCCCAGCCCGAAATACCATTTCGGCGAACTTCAACAGCGCCGGCTTTTTGGGTAACATAGGCATTGCCCCCCAGTGGGATTTTTACGGCTGAATCAACCGCAAATACAGGATTGATATTCAGGAGAACCAAAAGGATAAGAATTAAATGCTTCATTTTGCTTTACGATTATTGCTGTCAAATGATAAGATTGTAATCTGATGGAGTAAGTCCGACTCAGGCAGGTAGGCGCCGGGGAAGCATCATACCGCCTAAGTCATGAAGGACTACCTTTCTCTATTATTGCTGTTTAATTATTGAAAGTCGGTAACGTTATTGTCGGTAATCAAATAAATGTTATCGTGGGCAGGTTTCGGATAATTTTGTGCTGCAATTTCTGCTTTCAGTGCATCAATCTCTTCCTGGGTAACGATAAAATGTTTAGACGAATAATCATCGATTGTTTTATCGATTGGTGTAAGAAAACCCCATGATTCGAAAAAGTCGGTAAGGTCAAGATTGGCGATCTGGCAACTTGCCCTTACAAAATCGAGTTGATAAAAGCCATCGTTTGTAACCTGTGAATAGTCCTGTGTTCTCATGTATTCGTATAAGTCTTTGTAAAAATCTGTTTTCCCCTGTGCATCAATCAAATAAAGTTTGAGCTGCCAAAAAGGAACGAGTTTATTAAAAACATTGGCTGCATTATTATGTGCAATGTGTTTGTCAACGATGTCGCTAACGGCATCAGAATACCTGTGTTCTGCAGTTAAGCGGCTCTCGTTGCCCCAGGTGGTTTGTACAAACAGCGAGTGAACGTTGTTGGTCACCTCGGTCATACCCACCCACTTAAATCCGGGGCGGGTTTGGTTACAATGCCCCACTTCATGCGCCGGTCCCCAGGGTTTGGTGCTAAATTCGTCCAGCGAGGTCATATAATCCATTGTCCCCTCGGCATAAGCTGTACGATACGATGTGGCGTACATGTAACTGTCGGTATAAACTACATGAAAATACATGTGGTTTTTGAACGTTCTGTTGTATTTGTACAGCCCCATAAATTCCCATTCCAGGTGAACCAGGTCATCGTATTTATTGATAAGCGCCAGTCCATCCGGAGTATTTTCTTTGAACTTTTCGGTGGGGAAAGTCATGTGCGCAAATTTTCCGATTACATCGAAGTGTTTGTATTTTGCATTGTTCAGGATTCGGCTCCAGTCTTCCTTTTCATGTTTCTGACTATCGAAATAACCGTTTATCGATCCGGTAACAAAGTTGATTTTTACAGGATCTTCTGTGCCATCGGCAGTGTAGTACATTACGTAAATTAACCCACCGGAAGTAATGTTTATTTTGTTGATGCCGTCGGAAACCGGGTAGGTGTTGCCACCAAAACCATCTTCCAGATCCTGGATGAGGATCGAAACGTTTTCGTGGTTTGGGTTATTGGCAAAAAACACGAGTTCGTCGCCGGTTGACACGTAAATACCGCTTGGGTTATCGCGCAAACTGTAAGAACTGGTTTTATTTACAGATGCCATAATACTTGGGTTTTGCCAGGCTTTGTAGCTCTGAATCCTGAATTCGCGGTTGTATTCATCGCGGAGAATTTCAAGTGCCAAGTCTTTGAAAAAGTTATTTGAAATGGCCATTACATCCGACTCGGTGATGCCTGATTTTAATTCAGAACAACTGTTGTCGGTGAAAATCGACAGGAAGTCGAAGTTATCCGGATTCTTTTTATAGAATTCCATTTCGGCACATGAAACAAAGCCGGCACGGTCGCCTGCTCCCGATTTTACAAGCAGCTGTATGGTGGTAGGTTTTACCAGTGCCGGCGAAAAGGTTACGCGGCTGGAGGCAGGGCTGCCGTTAAAGTTGTAATCGCCGTATTTTGTAAGGGTTGGATTATCTTCGGTGGCAATCCATAACTCAAATTCTTTGATGTTCCCGTTTGAGCCGCTTTGGCGCGGGTAATAAATAAAGTAGTCCATGGAGGCAACACCCGAAAAATAGTAACTTAAAGTAATCGGGAAGTAGTCGGGTGCAGAGTTATCCCAGCTTGAATGATAGTTTGTAGCGAGATCTCCGTCAATTGATTTGTCAATGTTTGTTCCGGGTTGGTACGATGAGGTTTCGGCACTTGACACCGTAATTTTAATGTCGTCTTTAATGTCTCCCTGGTACGAATCGAGGCCTGATTGCGAAATACTGAATGATTTTCTTAGCTCTCCTGCCTTAACCGAAATAATGGCAGCACGTTCGTCGGCTTGCTGATTGGTTGTGGTTTCAACGGTAATTATACCATTGTTGTAGGTAGCAGAGCACCAGCTTACACCTGATTCGCAGGAAACGGATGATTGATTGGTGGTAACATTTACGGTTTGTGTAGAACCAATGCGGCTGAAGGTCAGCTTTGTTGCATCAATTTCCAGGCTAGGAATATCAACCGGTTTTTCGATTGACTCTTTTGAACACGAAATGCTAAATAAGAGAATTGCTGATAAAAAAGCGATGAAAAGATTTTTGTTAGTCCTACACATAGTTGTTGTTTAATTGTTGGTTTGTAAAAAGGAAGTTTTACGCCGGTTAAGGCGTAAAACTTCTGTAAACTTAAATACTATTCTTGTCCGTAAACATTCGTTTCTGCAACCATTGCAAAATTGTTGGATCCTTTGTATTCTTCAGCAAAATACACTTTTACATACCTGGCTTTCGGATTATTCGTCAGCCTGTAGGTTTGTTCGTCATTTGAGCTTGAATTAAAGCTGTACGAGCCCTGGTCTTCCCAGTTCCATGTAGTCGGATCGGTTAAATCAGTAGCTCCGGCCACAGTACAAGTTAAGAACTGTTGACCTTTTTGTCCGCGTCCGTCACCCTGACGGCGAACCATGCCAATTCGGCTAATTGTTACTTCTTTCCCAAGATCGATGATATACCAATGGGGGTAGGTTGAACCGAAAGCAGACCAGCTGGCATGCCAGAAAGTACTGACATCGTCATCGAAAACGGCAAGGATATTTGCATTTGTCTGCTGCGAACTGTAACCAATCGTTTCGTATGGCGAATCTGCATCAAATCCGGGAACCGTCCAACTATCTTTCGAAATCGCTGATTCTGCCAAAGGAGTAATATCAAAAGTAACCGGCGCTGAAGAATTATCATATAAATCAGAAACCGTTACTTCCATTGTAATCGGATCAGTCGGGAGATTCGTGATGTAATCTTTTCCGCTTGTTTCCGATGTAAAGGTTACCGTTTCTCTGGCAGTTGGGTTTTCCGGATCAGGGTAAGTTACCGAAATCACCATTTTTTTCCCGGTTTCGTTTTCCCACGAAATAATTCCTCCACCAAAATCGGGAACGATTGTAATGGTTTTAATTACTTCTTCGTAGGCCGGCGGAAATGGTGCCTGGGTAACTGTCATAGGTTCTGATTTTCCTCCTGCAACATTGCATGAAGCCACCTGGAATGTATATTCGTTGGTGTCGCCAAATCCATCGATGGTAGTACTTACAAGGCCCGAAATGGTATCAAGGTTAAACTTTGATACATTTTTGCTGAATTTTTTATCACCGATGGTGTAAGTAATATTTACGTAATCGATATTTCCTTCTGAAGGTAAACTCCATTGTAAGATAACCGCACCATAGTCTGCTGAAGCTGTTAAATCAGTTACCTGAGAAGGGATTACCACATTTTCATCGTCGTCGCTACACGAAGCGACAATCAGAATAAGGGATAACAGATAAAATATATTGATTATTTTTTTCATCTATTTAAAGTTTTAAGTTATACGATTAAAAAACATTAATCCTTTTTAAACCCCGATTAATAACCAGGGTTTTGAACCAGGTGTTGGTTTTTCTCAATATCGCCGATCGGAATAGGCATCAGGTAATGTTGTGGCATTCTGAACACACGTGTAAAGTTTACATCCACCACATTAAAGAATCCTGCATCGGTTGACTGGGTATAGTCCATTCCCTGTGCTTTTACGTTGAAATATTTAGAGCCAAGCAGCCATCTTCTAACATCCCAGAAACGTTGGTTCTCCAGGTACAGCTCAATGGTTCTTTCCTGGCGAACGATTTGGCGCATTTTAGCCTGATCGAGTGTAACACCGGTTGGAGCCCACGCTGCATCAACGGTTGGGATACCTGCCCTGGTACGAATTTTATCGATATATTCTTTGGCTGTTGCCAGGTTGCTGGAACCACCTACTTCAATAAGTGCCTCAGCATAATCGAGGTATAATTCGCCCAAACGAATAATTGGCCACGGATAATCAGTAATACTTCCTCCTGTTGCTCTTGAAAACGATGGATGAACACCTTTTTTGTTCAAATAACCGGCAGGAGCATAGTTATTGGTACGGGTTTGAACACCGCAGTTGTCGTCTTTACGGAAACTTACCAGCATTTTGTTGCGGTTGTCTTCGGTAACCCCGGGGTCGTTGGTGTATGCATATAACTCGTAATAGCTGTTGTGGTAAGCAATCCATGCATAAAAACGGGGTTCCCTGTTTTTGTTCAGGTTCAAGGTATTTCCAGAACCATGCGAAAGATCAGTTTGGTCGCTATACTCAAAAGCATTTTCGTAATCGTAGGCAAGATCTTCGTCAATCGGTAATCCGTTTTCAGTATAAAACGATTTTACCGTGTTAAGTGTTGGCGATACTCCATTCCATGATCCTCCGTTTGTAGGGTTCCATGGGGTACTTTTTCTTTGCAATGAATAATAATTTTCGGGGCGTGTATCAGCCCAGATAATTTCAGGGGTGTGGCGGTCGGTGATGGCCATTCGGAGCGTTTTTTCAACACTGTTCGATGGTTCGGCCAAAGTGGCTGCTGCATCACCTTCCTGGAACAAACGAATACCATTATCTTCTGCTGCATCTATTGCTGTTTTTGCTGCATCGACTGCTTTTTGCCATTTTGAAGCATCATAAGTCGTATTCATCAAAGTAGTTCCATCAGCATTTTTCACTTGGGCTAAAGCACCTGAGATGTCATCGGCATCAGGGTCGGAGTAGTAAACCGATCCCCCGTTGAACTGAGGTGAAGCGGCATACAGGAACATTCTGGCTTTAATGGCAAGAGCTGCCGGTTTGGTAGCCCGACCAAAGCTGGTTTCTTCCTGTTCGTTGGGCAAGCCCAATGCAATGGCTTCGTCAAACTTGTCGGCTACCCACTGTACACATTCATCATATGGAGAACGGGCCGGGTAATTTTCTGCAGGAGTATTTACTGCAAACGATTCTTTGATCAGGATGGTCGGTCCGTAATTTTTAACCAGAATGTAGTGATAGTAGGCAATTAAGAAAGTGGCCTCGGCTTTGTATTCCTGCTTGTCTTTCTCTTCCATCAGGGGGACGGCATCAATATTCTCCAATAGCAAATAACATTGCCGGATACCCTGAAAAAGTGTATTCCAGTATGAGATAACCGGGTTGCTGGCTGTGTAGTTTCCTTTTGGAAAGTTGGCAAAAGTTTCGTGCTCGAAAGCCGTTACTACTTCATCAGCCGTAAACATGTCGATTGAACTGGTGGCGTGTCTGGGATTCGGAAGATAGGAATAGCATGAATAAAGATATCTCCTGGCTGCTTCCGAATCTTTGAAAGCATCCTTGTCGTTGGCCGTTTCGGTTGGTACAATGTCAAGATAATCACAGCTGAAAAGTGACAGTACCAAGATTATTGAAGAAATAATGTATTTAAATTTCATCCTGTTCTAAATTTTATAATGTGAATTGTACACCCAAATTAACTACTCGCATTGTCGGATATTTTAAGCCGGATCCTCCTCCCATTTCCGGGTCCCATTCCTTGAACTTTGAGAAGGTCAGTAAATTGGTTCCACTCAGGTAGAATCGCATGAATTTGTGCGAATATCCAAACTCCAGGTTTTTGAGTTTCAGGAACGAAGCATCGCGCAACCAATAGGTAGAAGCTGCGGTGTTGTTGGCATTGTCAGCAATGCTCAGACGCGGATATTTGGCGTATATATCCTGGTTACTTTCGCTCCAATAATCGTCAGCCACAAATTGCAGCACGTTGCGGGTATAACTGGTTCCGAAAGGATGAAATCCGCTCATAACCAGTGATGTGCGGGCGACTCCCTGGAAGAATAGTGAGAAGTCCCATTTCTTGTACTGCAAAGATGTTCCCAAACCGTAAACAAGCTCAGGAACAGTTGGGTGTCCCATGTATTGACGGTCATTCTGATCAATCTGCCCGTCTGTTTCTCCGTTTATGTTCGGGATATCTGTGTACTTAATGTCACCACCGCTAATAAATCCCCCGATCAGCTGGTCAGGACTATTGGCAACTTCTGCATCGTCAATAAATAGCCTTTCAGCAGTGTACAACAATGGCTGATTGATGCTATGTCCAACTCTGGAGTTTCCAGGATACAAGAGGTAGGCCGGCTCGTCGTACGAAAGAATTTTGTTTTTTGCAAAGGAGAACGTTCCCTTTACTGAAACAAACAGGTCGGGGTTTACTTGTTTGTTGTAATTAACAGCTCCGTCAAAACCTTTGTTTTCAACCTCTCCCAGGTTTCCGTAAATGGCCGTGCCGGATGCGCCAAAGAAATTAGGAATGGATTGACGCTCCATGAATATGTTTTCCCTTCTTTCTTTAAACACGTCAAAAACGATTTCAAAAGAATCAAAGAGCTGGAGGTCTATCCCAATGTTTGTTTTAGTGCCAATTTCCCAAGAAAGATCGCTGTTTTGGTAACGTTTGTAAACCGGACCCGATTGTGAATAGTTCTGATCTATACCTGTAGTGTATTTGGCATCGTCTGATTGTAATTCAATATCTGCCAGGTAGAGGAAGCGGGCATCATCGGTTTGGTCGTTACCTACCTGTCCCCACGATCCCCTGATTTTCATGTGAGAGATAACCGGTTTGATGGACTCCCAGAAAGCTTCTTCACTAATGTTATAACCTAAAGCAACAGAAGGAAAGAATCCGTAACGATGTCCTTTGGCAAAGTTTTCACTTCCGTTGTATCCAAAGTTAAATTCAGCCATGTAACGGTTTGCATATCCATAAGTTACACGGCCTGCAATGCCTTGTTTCCTTTTGGGGAGTGATTCTTTTAGTGTTCCGGGCGTATTGATATTGAATTCGTTTTGATTGTACAAAATCATGGCCCCTAAGCTGTGCACATCGTCAATAACTTTTGAGTAGTTTAACTGGCCCTGAATGTACATGGTGCGATCACCTCTGCCAAAACTGTTGTCGCCATCAATATCAAGAACGGTGGATACCGGAGAACCGGTTGTTCTTACAAGGTCGTACTCCGAAATATCGCCTTCCCCGTTGTAATAAATATTACCCAGGTAATATTGGTTGTAATTCGAACTTCTTGATATGTGAGTTCTCGACCAGTTTTTGAAAGATATCAAGCCGCTGAAATTCAGCCCATTTGTAATGAAGTCCAGTTTCTGATCTAATTGCAGGGCTGCAATTACAGTACTTTGGAAATCCGAGTTGTATCCTCGTACCATTTCGGCCAGCGGGTTTATTCTTCGGTCGTTTGAAGAGGCTTTCCCTCCCCACATCAGGTGGTCTGTGGTGGAGCTCAAGTTACGGGGATCGTCGGTCGAGAACAGGATCGGAAAATCAACCGGGTTCGAATAAATAACGTTGTTAAACAAATCACTGGCACTTCGGTAAGGTGAATTCTCATCTCTTAACTGAACATTTAAACGTAAGCCAACGGTGGTTGTTTTGGTTGGATAATACCTCAGGTTGTTCTGGAAATTGTATCTCCACAACGAAATGTTATTGCTGTATGAGAAGAAATCTTTGCTTCTTGATTTTAACATTCCTGATTCGTGTGATCCGGAAAGAGACGAGAAATAGTCTACTTTAGAGCTACCTCCTGTTATGTTTATAATTGCTTTTTGAGTTGTCTGGTAATCGTTGAAAAGCTCGTCGTACCAGTTTACATCCGGGTAAAGCGAGGGGTTGTTTCCTGCCATGGTCCCGTTAATTTTTTCCTGCGAATAGGGAATGAATGATGTGCTCGAAGGATTTTTTTGGGCTTCGTTGTACATATTCATGTAAGTAACCCCGTCGGCAAGATTTACTTTGTAAGTTGGTGCAGCAATGGAATTTTCGATACGAACGTTGATTTTGGGCTTGTCCAGATCTCTACCGTTTTTTGTGGTAATAATCATAACTCCGTTTGCCCCCAGTGTTCCGTACAAAGCGGTTGCCGTTGCATCTTTTAGTACCGAAAAGCTTTCTATGATTTCCGGGTCGATGTTGTTCAGGTCTCCAGAGCTAATCTGCACTCCGTCAAGAATGATTAGCGGAGTAGTGGTGCCTCCAAATGTAGAAATACCTCTGATCCAAAAATTGGCGCCGTCGGCACCCGGTTGTCCGCTTCGTTGCACTGCAATAAGCCCTGCAACACGACCTGCAAAACTGGTAGATAACTGAGTGGACGGAACCTTTAACTCGGTTGCTTTAATGGATTGAACTGACCCGATTACGGAAGCTTTTTTCTGGTTGCCGTAACCAACTACCACTACGTCTCCAAGTTGAGTTTGATCTTCTTCCAGCACAATTGAAAGCTGTGTTTGTTCACTTACCAGGATTTCCTGTTTTTTAAATCCGATAAACGAAATAACAAGGGTTTGACCCGGTACTGCATTGAGCGTAAAATTACCGTCGATGTCCGAAATGGTACCATTGGTTGTGCCTTTTATAATAATGTTCACACCAACCAGCAATTCACCGCTTGTATCAGTAATTTTCCCGGTAATTTTTTGAGTTTGTTTGGAGGGCTCTTCGTCCCCCGGTATCGGTTGTTTTTTGGAGATATAGATTTGCCTGCCCGAAATCACATAGGTATTGTTGGTATCTGTAAACAGTGAGTTCAGAATAGCATCCACTTTTTCTCCTGAAAAATTCGCGGTAACCCTGCGTTCAAGGTCGAGCGCTTCATCCTGATAGATAAATACAAACTCGGTTTTTTTGCTGATTTCATTCAGCACTTCTTTTACGGTTTTTCCGACTGCGTTGATAGATATGGACGTAGTTTGTGAGTAACTGTTTTCTCCATAACTAAATTGCAGCCCTAATATGAGGCAGATTGCTAACAATTTCATTCTTCGGATATTATTCTTTAATAATGACCGCTTGTTTAAAACTTTTGCGTCTATTTTATTCATAAATTTGTAATGATATTAGATTTTAAATTTTACATTTTGAATCTCTTCAGGCCGGACAATATTCCCAGTATCGTTCGGCTTTTTAGTTTTACTTCCTGGCGTTTATATTCTCATAGGCAATTCGTGTTTTTCATTCATACTTTTGATTTTATTTGTTAGGAATTAAATTTCTTTCTAAAAACGTCGGTTATTAATTTGTTTTACTTGTTTCCGTGTTGTTTGTTTCCGGATGTTATTTCATACACGCCTTCTTCATTTATAGTATAAGTGTATGACAAAATGTTTTGTAAGCCCGAGAGTATATCTTCGAGTTTATCTTTTAATTCCAGTTCACCGGATATCTTTTTATTGAGATTTTCATCCATTTTTATGGTAACGCCGAAATAAATTTGTAAGC
>JBKEDN010000136.1:0-2575 GCA_047975435.1 Draconibacterium sp.
TTTTACTAATTCAAGGCGGAATTGACGCGAATAGCACCAGCTATTTAAGGAAATTTCAACGCAGAAGTAGTGAAAAAGACGAATAATAGAATGATTCGATAAATTTTAAACAGTCTCTTAATTAATGACCTTTCTTCAACTTTGTGGCTTCGTGTGCTTAGTGGTGAGAAAATTGACAGCCACCGAAGCAACTGCAACGATTAAAAATGAGAGCAAATTGCAGGCTTTTACTCCACCTACTTTTCAAGGTGACCCAATAAAAAATAAAAAGCGGTGCATTTCACACCGCTTTTACTGAAAGACAAACAACTAATGACCTCTCAAACTTTGTCTTAAATGTTTTCAATCAACCACCTAAGTTCGTATTGCTACTGCAAAGTTGTAGTTGGGCTTACGAACGAATTTATCCCTTTGTTACGGGCTGCTTGTATTTTAACACAATTTAACCGCAAAAAACCACAAGACCATCTACTAATAAACTCTGTTTAAATCGATTAAAGTGTAGGAATAATTTTATCCAACAGTTTTTTGGTAGCAATTACACCTTCTTTTTCCGGTAATTCAGAACCTTCGTACTCAATATCGATAAAACCTTTGTAACCCGAATCGGCTACAATTTTCATCAGTCGGTAATAGTCCATCTCGGCTTCATCTCCTGCTGCATTAAACACATGCGATTTAGCACTTACTCCTTTTGCAAACGGCATTAAAAGCTCCACTCCTTTATACCTGTCGTAGGTTTCTCCGGTGTTACGGTCGATGGTAAAGTTCCCAAAATCCGGTAGGGTTCCAACCCTTTTGTGATCAACCATTTTCATCACTCCCGACAACCATTCACCATTACTCGACAGGCCGCCATGGTTCTCAACAATTACATTTATTTTCTGCGTATCGCCATATTCACACAACATGCGCAAACCATCTGCTGCCAGTTTTTGCTGCTCCTCGTAAGTGCCTCGGCTACCTGCATTTACCCTTATAGAATGACAACCAAGAAAGGCTGCTGCATCGATCCATTTTTTATGATTCTCAACGGTTTTCTCGCGTTCTTCCTTGTCGGGATGGCCCACCATTCCTTCACCGTCGCACATAATCAATACATTTGTAACACCTTCGTTTTTAGTAATTTTCTTTAGCTCAGCCAAATATTTTTCATCTTTAGCCTTGTCTTTAAAAAACTGGTTTACATATTCAACACCTTCCAACCCTAATTCTCTTGTAACTCTCGGAAAATCGAGGTTTGTCATTTCGTTGGCAAACAGTGCTCTGTGAAACGACCATTCTGCCAGCGACAATTTATAACGCGACTTTGCACCAAACATATTTGCCATTGCCGGTGTTGCAACCATTGTCCCCGCCGCAAAAGCAGCAGAAGTACGAATAAAATTTCTTCGATTGATACGCATAACTTTTTATTTTGATGAATAATCTTGCCAAAAAATTCAATTGGTTATCAGTAAAATTAACCAATCCGTTGAATAAAACGGAACAAAAGCCGTGTTTGTTTTGAGGATAATATTTGAGTAAATTGCCTCAAACTTCAAAACTACATTACGATGGATGAAAAATACCACGAAATTCTTGGAAAAATTTATGATTTTATTGTTGCCTATGGCATGAAAGTATTATTGGCCGTTATTGTTCTGATAGTAGGCCTCTGGGTTATCAAACGAATTACAAAAGCTACCAACCGGGTAATGGAGAAACGTGATGTTAATGTTTCGTTACGCGGCTTTTTACGCAGCCTGATCAGTATTTTGCTAAAGGTGATGCTTGTTATCAGTATTGCTGAAATGGTGGGAATAAAAACCACATCGTTTATTGCGGTACTGGGTGCTGCCGGTCTTGCAGTAGGATTAGCTTTACAAGGTACCCTGGCTAATTTTGCCGGCGGGGTAATGATTTTACTTTTCAAACCATTTAAAGTGGGCGATCTTATTGTTTCGCAGGGGCACCTGGGAAGCGTAAAAGAGATACATATTTTTGTTACCGTGCTGCTAACCCCGGAGAATAAAACGGTGATTCTTCCGAACGCGGCAGTTTCGAGCAACGATATTGTAAATTATACCACAGAAGGGCTGATTCGGGTTGACTTAAAGTTTGGAATATCGTACTCTTCAAACATAAAAACCGCAAAAGATACTTTGATGAAAATACTGGTAAACCACCCGAAAGTACTGAAAGACCCGGCACCGTTTGTTGGAGTATCAGAACTGGCCAACAGTTCGGTAAACCTGGCCGTTCGGCCTTATACAAAACCGGAAGATTACTGGACGGTATATTTTGATGTTTACGAAAGCGGAAAACTGGCACTTGACGAAGCCGGTATTTCCATCCCTTTTCCGCAAATGGATGTGCACTTAAACAAACTCGATAAATAAGAACAGTAAAAAAGAGAGCTTTTCAGCTCTCTTTTTTTATACATATTTGTAACGTTTTATATTCTTTTTAGGCGTGGCTATTTTAGTTCGTTTTGTGCCACCGATTTCGGAGCTATTTGTGCCAATGATTTCGGTTCAAACTGTGCCACGGAGTAGCTAAAAAGCGTATAATTTTCGGTTCATTTTGGCCACTC
>JBKEDN010000138.1:0-19246 GCA_047975435.1 Draconibacterium sp.
GTGGCCAAAATGAACCGAAAATTATACGCTTTTTAGCTACTCCGTGGCACAGTTTGAACCGAAATCATTGGCACAAATAGCTCCGAAATCGGTGGCACAAAACGAACTAAAATAGCCACCAATCACTTAGTATTGAAAACTAATGATTCTGGAGAAAAACATTTTTTTTGGAAAGTAAATGGATCTAATAAGGTGTTGAATAATCCTGATGAAAACACCATAGCCTTTCTAAAGGAAATAAACGGAAAAACAACCATCAAAGAATTAATAGACCTTTGGGAAAATAACTTTTCAACTCGTAAAAAAGCTCAAGAAGAAATATGTAAAATGTTCAGAAAGTTATTTGAACTAGATATGGTACAAATAATATACGATTATAATATTCAGCTTGGTAAAAAACCATTTAATAATTAACAGTTTAATATTCATACTACATTAAATATGACAAGAGATACAATATATAAAAAAAAACAGGAGAACAGTATAACTAAAAAATCCAAAATTCTTATTTGTGGAGATTTGATGTTGGATAAATATTATATTGGAGATGTTCAACGTATCTCACCAGAAGCTCCCGTCCCAATTGTAAAGTTCAAACAAATGAGCCACAACCTAGGAGGAGCAGGCAATGTCGCTCTAAATTTAATAAATTTAAATTGCGAAGTGTTGTTGGTGGGGGCAATTGGAAAAGATCAAGATGCTGCGATTGTTAAAAGCTTAATGAAGCGAGCAGGAATAAAAAACTTTTTAATAGAATCATCAGAATATCCGACAATTTCTAAAACAAGGATAATTAGCCAAAATCAACAAATATGTAGACTTGATATTGAGGAAAATCGATTGAATAAGGAACGTGTTGTAGAGAACTTTAATCAGAACATTTTACCTATTGTTAACGAATTTGATTTAATTATTCTATCTGATTATAATAAAGGTCTTTTGGATAAAAATATTATTGAAGTTATTGTAGATACTGCAAAATATTATGATATTCCTATATTTGTTGATCCTAAAAAGAAAGATTTCTCAATTTATCACGGTGTAACTACATTGACTCCTAATGAGAATGAGTTTTTTAATGCGATTAATCTTGAAAAAACAGAGAATTTAGAAATTATAGTACAAGAAGTAAGAACTATTCTAAAAAAGAATAATATTAAATCATTACTGCTTACTCGAGGAGCAAAGGGAATGCTTTGGATTGATAGTAAGCGATCTATGAATATACAAACCGCCGCTAAAGAGGTATTTGATGTTACCGGAGCTGGAGATACAGTAATAGCGGTTTTTTCTTATGCAATATCCAATGGGTTTACGATAGAAGAATCAATTAACTTATCTAATAAGGCTGCCGGGCATATTGTAAGTAGTTTCGGTGTCAGACCGATTACATATAACGAATTATTTAAAGAGATCGATCAAAAAATTGTTCAAGTATCTAACCTTGATAATAATTTGGATACAATTAGTGTAAAATATCAAAAGATTCATAACGATCGAGGTGCAACTATATAGCTAGAAAATAGTTCTTTTTCAATGGTTTCGCATATAAAATGTGCGATTAATAAGTAAATCTCCTGTATTCTTGGTGTCTCTTTGGATGGAATGCATATACATAAATCGCAATAAACTTTCATTATTCCTCCATCCGCTCCAGTTATTCCGACCGTTTTTATTCCTAATTCTTGAGCGATTTTCAGTGCCTTGATTATATTTGAGGAATTTCCAGAGGTAGAGATTCCTATAAAAATATCGTCGGCATGTCCTATACTTTCTAATTGTCTTGAAAAAACATTGTCAAATCCAAAATCATTTCCAATGGCAGTCAAATTCGATGGATTTGAGGACAAGGCTATTGCAGACAGTCCCGGTCTGGAAAATTTCATTCTGCCAACAAGCTCACTTGCAATATGTTGCGCATCAGCGGCACTGCCTCCATTGCCCGCGATTAGCACTTTATTGTTAGATTTAAATGCAATTAATATTAATTGAATGATAGACTCTATTAAGTCCTGTAAGTTCTGACTTTTTCTAATTTCATTTAAAATACAAATAGAATCTTCAACATATTTAGTAAGCCTATTATGCATTGTTTTTTAATATTTTATTCATTTCTAATAAGATATCATTAACACTAATCAAATCCATACATTTATTTTTAGTACAATCATCAATATGCAAATCAATACATGGGGAACAATCACATTCTTTCGAGATATTAATATTATTCTCATAACCCCAAATCAAATGATTTCCTGGTCCCCACAGAATGATTCCTTTAGTTTCGACAGCATTAGATACATGATTCCAAAGTGAATCTACGGCAATAAGTAACTTCGAGAGCTTTACAATTGCAAATGCTTCTCTTAAAGTTGTTTTTCCTCGCAAGTCAATACACCCTTCGATTAGGTAATCTTCCGGTAATCCTAATTGAATAAAATCAACATAATTGGCTTCCTTAACTAACCTTTTCCAAGATTCTAAATTCCAGTCTTTGTTGTGATGAGTTGAATTAACACAAATAGCAACAGGAAATTTCAGTTTTGAAACTATTTTATGGGCAACATTTTCTTCACATTTGTCCAAATATATATCTAATTGAAGTTTATCAATATTAAATCCTAACATTTCAGCAATTAAAACTGTAGCATGTTTTTTATTTAATATACTTGGTTGAAAAGTTGCATATTCTGTTCTATAGATATTGTCCATTTTTCTGAAAAGTTGTCTTAATTCCTTTTTTGCAACTCCGGGACCTGTTAATATTAATCTATCGATATGTGGATTATTCCTTAAAACTGGCTCATGAAAAGGATCACAAAAAACATTGATTTTTGTATTTGTAGATTCTTTTTTTATACTTCTCAGGGCTGGCGTTATTAATAAGACATCACCTAATCCACCCCACGTTATAATGCCGATGTTTTTCATATGTATGTTCATTATCTAACGTCGTGCTTAAAAAAGAAGACGAACACTATTATTGTTAGCAAAATATTCCATATAATAAGAGTTAGCAGATCAATCTTAATGAATGCTAAAACGAAATTTATACTTGGCTGATGATATTTAAATTTAGGAATGTCACTTATTAAACAACTTTTTTCTGACATAAAATGCTTAGTTGTGTGTATATTATTCCAAATTAAATGAGAGCTACTGTTATCTAGATAGTCTACTTGTTTTACATACTCTCTAAGTGTTTCTTGATATGATAAAGCTTGATTGTAGAAATTGAGATATCCTACTAGTCCATTGTCTGAAATCGCTTCTCCAATATACTGAAAAATCATACTTGGTGAGATCTTGGACATTTTATACGCTAATTCTGTTTGTTTAAATAGTTGATTATTATAGTCCTTCCACAACTGATTATGATATTCAGTACGTTTATTAATTTCTTTTGCATATTCATACACATGTTTACTTGGGGGTTTCAATTCCCAACCATACTCCCATCTAGGGTTTTGATAGCTATTATCAATACTATTGGTTTCTTCAAGTGATGAAATTTTGACTTTTTCTTTTGCAAAAATCCATCCAATACCTGGAATAATTATGATGAGTATTACCCATACCATTAGGTTAATTGCTAAACTAACAGATGGTTTCGCTGTAACGATTGAAATGAATAAACATATTAATATTTGAATTGAGATATAGAGTATTATCGCTATAATATACATTAGAATCTTTAAAAAATCAATAGACTGAAGGAGAATCTCTGAGTGCATACTTACGATTACTATGTTTAAAAGAATTCCAATTATAACAGGTAACAATACTACAAATAGTATACTAAAATATTTTCCAATTAATAACTCCGCACGACTTATTTTATTCGTAAGTATAACTTTTAGTGTCCCATTGAATTTTTCTCCTGAAACTGATTCATATGTAACTACAATTATTACGAAACTTACAATAAACAATAAAATAAAGTTCCAATCTATTGCTTGAAGATTTTGAATAAAGCCTTCGTTAGAATTAAGTTTTTTGGGATTAGTAAATGAAAAATAGTTAATATTAATTCCATTTGGAATGACAGTATAATTAGTCTGTGAAATGAATGAGATTTCAGATAAAGGTTTAATTAGCTTTTGATACCCAAATGTAACCTCGATTAATTGTAACGAGTCCCTGTTAAGTATGTTTTCTGCCGGTGATTGAAATAACAGTAGCCAAGGATTTAATTCCCTTCTTTCAAGCAACCATTCTCTATTATTAGATAGCTCGTTACTAAAATATTTTTCTCTTTCGAAAAAAGAATTATACATGAATGCATTAAGAGTGAAAAGTAAAACAATAGTAACAAAGCTGATTATAAATCTATTAGATGATAAGATTAGTTTTATTTCTTTAAGAAAAATAGCTTTAATCATTGTGTTATAATTATTTTTTTATTTAAAAAATAAAAACTAGCGCCAAATAATACTAGAAAAATCAAAAGTAATTGTACAAGAACAATAGGGACATGAATATCTTGAACCATATTGAACTGAGGAATATCAGATAATTCTAGCTTTAAAGATTTAATCTCATTTTCCAGTTCTATTATCTCCTCATTTGAATAGTCTTTCGTAAAATGCTTCATATTATCTGGAGTCATCCATGTGAAAAATGAAGCTGAAAAAGCATCTTTATTATCCAAATACCTTAATAATTGCTTTCTATAAAGTCTAACCTTTTGTTCTATTAATATTTTACGATACTTATAATTAGTACCTGCAAGAATTGTTGTCCCTTCCTCCAATAAATAGTTAGGATTGATACAAAGAAAGCTAGAAATTATTTGATCCTGTTTTTGATGGGCCTTTAAAACTTGCTCATTTACTTGCTCTATTTCCTTTTGTGCATCAAATAGCATTGGAAAGTCTTTATTTAAAGCTTTGATGTAACCTTCTAGTAGATATTTTTGAAGAACTCCGATAAATCTTGGAAGACCTTTGTAGTTTGTTTCTTCATAAGCCAAAAAATAGAGATTCATATTCCCTCCTGAGATAGACCAATCCACACTATTATAAAAGTTTGACATAAAATTCTTTTCAAGGTCATCATTAATTTTATTCTTCTGAGAATTTATTGAATAGTTTGTAGGAATTGGATAAGTTCTGCACACTATATACTTTACAGTATTAGGATAAATAAAAACAATAGTTATCCAAAGGAGCAATCCTAACATCAAGGAGTTATTACTTGTTTTACACATTAAAGACAGGAATAATCCAATTGTCAAAAAGATACTTATATAAATTACGCATGAAAAAAAAATCAAAACTACTTTTAACCAATTTTCTGCACCAAGTGTTATTTCTGGTGATAATTGTATGAATAATAATGTCATTAAAAATATACTAATTAGAGGAATCAATAAAATTGTGAAGTTTGCAAATAATTTAGAAATGAAATATTCGACTCGCCCTACTTCATTAACAAAGATATATTTGAGAGTATGATCCTCTTTTTCTCTGGTAATTACATCAGATGTCAATAGTATAATAAATAAACTAAAGACCATCTGAACGAGTGTTAAAATATCAAAAGCATTAAATATATTTAAGAACGGATTTTCTCTTTGAATGTTTTGTTCCAATTCCGGTAGTTCAGTGATAGAAACTTCAATTTTATTTCCAATTAAATCCTCTTCACCTTTAGCGAAAATGGAAAGAGGATTTGGGGCAATTAATATTGGGATTTTAAAATCAGCATATACTCTAAAAGAATCTTTTATTTTGTCTGCTTTTATTAGTTCTCCTTGATAAACATGCTTTTTATTCTCAAAGTCTTTTGTTTGAGTATATATACAGATAAAAGTTACCAAGACAGAAACAATTAATAGTAATAAAAACTTTAATGAGTGAATCTGTTTGATAAATTCATAATAGTATAAACTCTTAAAATTATTCATATTTCATAGATTTACAAATAGTTATATGTCTTGCATGTATTCTAAATAAACTTTCTCAAGATTTTCTCCTAATAACTGTTTGCTACTACGTAATATGGCCATTCTCCCCTCTTTCATAATACCAATTTTATCGGATATCTCTTTAGCTCGAAAGATATCATGGGTACACATAAAAATACTTTTACCTTCATTTCGTAATTCTCTAAGAATGTTTATTAACTCTGCTGCAGCTTTAGGATCTAATCCAGATGTTGGTTCGTCCAAAAGAATATTGTCTGCATTTTTTACTAATGCTATTGCTAAACCAACTTTTTGCCTCATACCTTTTGAGAATTTTCTTAGCTTTCTTTCAAATGCTTCTTCCTGCAGCCCAACGCGTCTCAAGACGTTATATATTTCTTCCCGTGTTAAGTTTTTTTTGCCGCCAAGTTTTGCAAAGAAGTCGAGGTTCTGCCGAGCCGTAAAGCTTCCATATAAAGTTACATTTTCAGAAACGTACGCAACATACTTTTTGGTCTCTAAAGGCTTCTGGGTGACACTAATGCCATTAATCAAAGCTTGTCCATAAGTAGGTTCAATGAAATTTAAAAAGAGGTTTATTGCGGTCGTTTTTCCAGCCCCATTAGCTCCCAATAGACAAAAAATCTCACCTTTTTCAATTTTCAGGCTCAGAGAATCGAGTGCCAGGTTTCCGTCTTCGTAACGTTTACTTAGATTTATTGCTTCTAACATGTCCATTTAGTTTTTGAATGGCACAATCATGGCACCAAGGATACAATTAGAATCCTGTATACCAGACCCTTAATCATGCACATATGTATTTATGTCATTTTTTTAATCAATTGTAAATTATTGAACCACAACAAAAGCAGTTGCGTAGTTTTCGCAATGAGAGAGAGATATATAAATATCATTAATCTCATTTTTGTTTGTTAATTCTTTTGCTTTATCTCTAATTAGAATTATCGGTTTTCCATTCCGTTCATTTGAAACTTCAATGTGATTCCACTGAATGCCTTTGTCCCAGCCTGTTTCCAAGGCTTTCATCAGTGCTTCTTTGGCTGCAAAACGCGCTGCATAATGTTGGTATTTATTTGACTTTTTTTCGCAATATTCAATTTCGTTATTGGTATAAACCCTTTCTTTAAATCGTTTGCTCTGAAGAATTGATTTTTTAATGGTTTTTATTTCTACAATATCGATACCTATACCTTTAATCATTTCGTTGGCTTTGGCTTTTGTTCAACCAACTTGCATGCCAAAAGTTATATGTTATTGAAAAGCACTAAGTTACATTCATAATTGTCTTTGTCAGCATTTTAAATATCTTCAAACAGTCTTTCGCAAAATACACCTATTCCTCTATATATGAGCTACTTTCTGTAGGTAAGAACCAATGAGAAGCAATTTACCCATAATGCCCTATAATTTACACATTCATTTTTATTTTTTCAGCCGGGTGTTTGTTTTCTTTGTTATAAGGTCCAAGCCCCTTCTAACCTCCCCTAAGGGGAGGAAATAAAAGAGAATGTTGATGAATTCTACAGCTTGATTAAATGAAGAATAAAAAAATAATCATTAAATTTCTGTTGTACCTGAAACCTTATTGGTTTAAGGAGTCGGTTTTATTTGTATTGATGTTACTTGGAAGTCTGGCAGGCCTGGCTTCACCATATATTTTAAAGCTGATTATTGATAAGGTATTTCCTTCAAAAGATTATGAGTACTTGATCCGGATATTAGTTGTATTATTCGGTATTAACATTCTCAGGATAGCCATAACCTTCACTTCATCGTATTTATATACCTGGGTAAGCAACCACATAATGAAAGATATGCGGCTGGAACTGTTTAGTCATTTTATAAGACTACCCATGAGTTTTTTTGACAAAAATAAAACCGGGGATATTTTACACCGCATTAATAACGAAGTAAATACCATACAAAATATTATTACAGGGAGCGTACTTCGGTTTGTAAATAATTCTTTTATGGTTATCGGGCTAACTATTGCCTTATGCTGGCTCAACTACAAACTTTTTTTAATTGCCGTAATTGCCTTGCCTTTTGTTTTGGTCAATACCCTCTATTTTCAGCCTAAGATACAGCGGATTATAAAAAAAGCGAGAGAAAAAGAATCGGAAACTTTATCGTTCTTTATTGAACGCTTTGAGAATGTAAAACTCATTAAAACCTACCTGACTTACGATACGGAAAAGTCAAAACTATATCAGCTGATTAGCCAGTTAATCAACCTTAATTTGAAAAATACGGTTTTAACGTCAACAACCAGCGGAATTTCCACCTTTTTAATTTCTTTTTCGCCTTTATTAATCCTTTACTGGGGTGGGAAACAGGTCATGCTTTCCGCGATGACTATCGGATCGCTTGTGGCTTTTTTACAATACCTCAACCGCCTATATAACCCGTTACGCGATCTAATGGGTTTGTATTTCGATATGATCAGGGCCTTAGTTTCCATGAAAAGGGTATTTGAATTTCTTGACGCCCCGAGAGAAAAGGAAACGAAGGGTCAGAATCGGGAAATACCGATAAGCGCCAATATTCGGTTTGAAAATGTAAGGTTTAGCTTTGATGGTAAAGTTGTTTTAATGGATTTAAACCTTGAACTTAAACAGGGGAAAAAATATGCTTTAGTTGGACAAAGCGGCTGTGGAAAAAGTACCCTGATTAACCTTTTGTGCCAGTTCTATGAAACAGAAGAAGATAATATTTACTTTGGGCAAACATCAATTAAAGAAACAGGGAAAAATTATCTCCGTAGCAAGATTGCGTTAATCAGCCAGGAAAATCAATTGTTCCATGATTCAATTCTTGAAAATATCAGGTATGGCGGTAAAGATATTACAATGGATGAAGTGGAAGAGGCTGCTGAATTTGCCGGTATCCATCAGCATATTGTAAGCCTGGAACAAAAATACGATACTCAAACAGGGGATAAGGGGACACGGCTTTCGGGCGGGCAAAAGCAGCGAATAGCAATTGCCCGGGCTATCCTGAAAAAAGCTGATATTATAATTTTGGATGAAGCTACCTCAGGATTGGATTCGGAAAGCGAAAAGCATATTTATAGTAACCTCATCCGGTTATTTCATAACAAAACGATGCTTTTTATTAGTCACCGTTTAAGCACAGTCCGGGATGTTGATGAAATTATATGTATGCACGAGGGGCATATTATTGAAAAAGGATCGCATAACGACCTGATTGAAAAAAGAGGGTTCTACTGGAAATTATTTCAAAACCAGATAGAGCAATGAGCAAACAACAATCTTATTTTTTTGAAAGCCATAAAGAATCACTGTTCGCGGAGTTGTTTATTCCAACTGCGAATAGTCTTTCCAAGGCTTATGTCATTTGCGCTCCCTTTGCAGAAGAAAAGAAGAGTGCACACCGTTCTTTGGTGGATTTGGCCAATAGTTTGTCAGAAAAAGGTTTCCCGGTACTGCTTTTTGATTATTCCGGCTGCGGGGACAGTTCCGGGGAATTTTGTGATGCAACACTTACTAACTGGATAAAGGATATAAATAATGCCATTTCGTTTCTTAAAGAAAAAACAGGGATTAAATATACCGGATTAATCGGGTTACGTTTGGGGGCATATTTGTTGTTACAAAAATGTATTTCTCCATGTGATGAATATGTATTAATAGAACCTGTAATTAACCCGTCTAAATATTTCAGGCAAATACTCCGGCAAAAACTGATGAAGGAATTGATAACCGATGGAAAAGTAAGTTCTAACCGTAATGAATTGGTTCGGAACCTGGGGCAACAGCAAAGCATCGATTTTGACGGTTACGAGATCTCTCCTGCTTTTTACGACGAATTGAAGCAATATTCAGCTCTGGAAGTAAAGATATCATCTGTGCACAAACCAACTTTATTTTTACACATATCCCACACCGGCAAAATCAGCCGTGAGGTAGAGAAGTTCCATCCTTACCTGGAAGAAAACAACAACATTCTTTTCCGGCAACTAAAACTGGAACCTTTCTGGGAGCGGATTGAAAACGCACAATACAATCCGATGATTGATGAAGTCGTGAATTTTTGTACACATAACCATGAATGAACTTCAAATTACATTTGAAAATAACGGCGAGATTATCTCAGGTATCCAGCATCTTCCTGATAAGGAAGAAACAGGCGGCGATTCCATTGTTATATTCTTGCACGGCTTTGCAGGATACCGGATTGGACCACATCAACTTTTTGTAAAACTCGCCCGGGAACTTGCTCAATCGGGGTATAGGTGCATTCGTTTCGATTTTAGGGGGAGAGGATATAGCCAGGGATCCAGGGACGCAACTTCCTACAAAACAATGGTATCGGATTTAGACATTGTTTTAAGTGAGGTTCACAAGAAATATAACCCAAAGCAGGTTATCCTGTTAGGGATATGTTCCGGTACGAGAACTGCATTATACTATATAAAGGACAAAACCTTTAGGGTTGATGCCCTTATTGGTTTGTCAAGCCCTCCTCTTGTAAATACAGTGAATGTTAATGCTGCTTCCAACCGCACAAAATCTGTTATTGAAGAATATGTGGTTAAAGCAAAGAACATTGAAAACTGGAAAAGGCTTTTAAAAGGAGATATTAATACAAAAATGATTGCTAAGATTATTGGTAAAAACTTAAAAGCTTTTGGGTATGCAGTACGTTCAAAAATATTCGGTTCACCCCCAGATAAAAATCACAAGCTTGTTTCTAAAGCAAGAGGGGCTTTCCCGAATTTCAGGGGAGAGGTTTTGCTGATTCACGGAGAAAAAGACCCGGAAACCCCGGTAGCATTGAAACAAATCTCCGGTTTGCTATCAAGTCATAATATCCCGTTTCAGGAACAGATAATTAAAGGGGCTAATCATAGTTTCTACTCAATTAAATGGGAAAAAGAAATCATTCAGATTATTAAAAACTGGTTATTTGAAAGGAACTCTAAATGATAAGACCTGAAGAAGGGGTTTGTTTTACCATTTAATTGAAAATAGTTTTTTGATTTAACCTATGCGAAAGATTCCCCTTCTTTGGCCTCTCTTTTATGCCCGGGTTAATTTTTTGTTTGTATTAATAATAGTTCGTCGTATTTTTTGTAAATATTTGATTTTCAATGTGTTATCGTTTTATTGTTTGACGCAATAAAAAACTGATAACTATCGCATCAAGAAAGGTCTTATGTCTCATATTTAAAAATCTAACGGTCTATTGTATTAACGTTTACTAATTTTTATACCAAAAACCACAATCCCGACAATAATCCCAATTAATAAGACTACAAGTGCAAGCGTTCCCCAAATCGAAGTTTTGGCATTCACCTGGATGCGGACTGTTTTATCGTCCGTTTCCACCCTGCGGTTGTTGGCAAAAGCTTCGGTTTTTATTTTTACTTCCTGTGCCCCAACACTAACATCATCGGGCAATGTAATTATCATTTGTACCTGAACTTCTTCTTCCGGGCTTAGCTCGCGTATCAGCGAAGGCTCAATCGTTGATTTCCAGTTTAGCGGATTGTCCGATTCAACTTTGATATTATCCACGCGCCTTGTGCCGTAATTTTTAATGGTAAATTTTAACTGTACCTGTTCCCCGGTAGTAATTTCATGGTATAAGTTGGTTGCCCTGACCTCAAGCTTTCCAATACCACGAGGAATTAATTCCAGTTTTACTTTTCCCCCCCGTATGGTATTTAGTTCCTTTTCAGAAAATTGATGTCCTTCGTTTTGAATGAACTTTTCATCCGAATTTTCCGAAACGATGAGTGCATAAAAAGTAATGGGCTGGTCAATAACAACATTCTCGTCATCCCGTTCGGGAAGATATGTTTTTAATGAAAGCTTTCGCAGGTTCGTACCCTGGTTAAACCTGAGTTGAGATAAGCGGGCATCGGTTTCGGTATCTACAAAGTTAGCACTAATCTGCCTGGGAAGGTTGACAACCATCAATTTATATACATCGTTGCTTTTTGAAAAACGTTCCAGACTTAAATCAAAAGTTGCGCTGGAACCCAAATCCGCCTCCTGGGAGAACTGGCTCGAAGTGACTGCTATAAAATTCGATTCGGCATCTTTTTCCAAAAAAACATTTTTCTCGTCCTTTTTATTATTGTAATTCAGTAAAACCTGGAGGCTTTCCACATCCTTTAACAATGTAAAATCTACCATAGCGCTTTGCCCCAGTTCAATGGCAGGTATCCTTATTTCATATGGCGAACCAATAATTGTATTTTCTTCCAAACTGTTTAAGGAAACAAAAATATTATAGGTCTTTCCACTTTTCATTTCCGGAGTAAATAAGTCGTAATGGTCTTTAAACTGGTTAAGGTAATCCTGATTCCCTTCCATTGTTGAACGTAAGGTAAGCTTTATGTGCTTATTGCCGTCAGGCATTTGGTATTTTACTGCTTTTTCAACTATAATATATGATTGTTGCGCAATAAGTTGCAGCATTAACTTCTGGTATTCTACTTCGGCGCTCAGCAATTCGTTTTTCGATTTTGTAAATTCCATCTGTGAAATAGCCTTTTCTTCAAGCAGTTTCTTATCATTTTCAAATTTGTTTTTGGCCATATCAAAAGTCACTTTTGCCTTTTTTAAGTCAAGAATCATAGATGCTTTATCCTGCGAATAACTGGATATCGCAAAAAGAATAGATATTGTAAATAAAAAAATATATTTCATAGCAGTCATTTTAGTAATATATAATGATAATAGGTTCATTCTTTCGTTTTTATTTTTACTCTTCATTGTTATTGTCTATTCGGTATGATCTGTGACTTTGAAAATCCCACATCGTTTTTCTCTTTAAATCTGTCAGGGCTAACTGGAAAGCAATATAGGAATCAAGGTAAGCAATTTGAATGTCGGATAACCTCTCTCTTTCAATAGCTAAATCCTGATTCGATATATCGCCGTTTTCAAAACGCAGTTCCATAATTTTATAGTTTCTTCTCGCCAATTCCTGATTTTTCTCATGGACGTACAATTTTTCTTTATTTTCGTTAAAGGTTCTTACTATATCGCGTATTTCAATGATTATGGTATTTTTCAGATTATCCAAATCCAGTTTCCGGTTTAACAGTTCCACTTCCTCTCTACGTAATCGCGACTTTCCACGTCCCCAATCAGAAATTGGATAAGAAATTGTAAAGGTAACCCCCCTGTTTGGCGGCCTGTCATTAAAATTCTTTAAAGACGATTGGAATAAATCCCCAACACTTCCACTCCCCAGAGTACTAACACCGGTAATATCATAATAACCAGAAATACTCCCTTTAAACTCCCTCTCCCGCTTTGCACGATCAATGTTAATTTTTTGTAATTCAATATCAATCTCTGCTTCTGATATTTCAAGGCGGTTTTTTAATCCTTCTTTTATAGCGACATCCAAATCTACAGCTACTTCGTCAGTTTTCAAGCGTGGAAATATTTCAAAATCACTGTCTAAATCCATTCCTATAAGAAGTTTAAAAAGGTCTTTTTCTTTATCCAGCGTTCCTTTTTTTTCGGATACACTTACTTCGTCTTGTGCAACGGCAATTTCAGCTGTCATTAAGTCGCCTTCGGGTAACCTTCCGGCCTCCGCCATTAATTTGGATATTCTCAGGGTTTCAATAGAATTTTTTAGTTTTTCCTTTGCAATGTCTAAGGTCCTCATTGCCCTGTATAGCGAGTAAAACCCTTCAGACACGTTATAAACAATGTTCATTTGTGCCCGGGTAAATGTATGTTTCGTTTGTTGGAACTGTAATTCGGCTTCTTTCAAATTTTGTTTTGGTTTGTTTGTAGTGAATACGGGTTGAGTAAAACTTAGAGCCAGACTGTTGTAAAATAAAGTATTGCTAAGTTTAGACTGGTCGGAAGCCAATGTGGTTTGTTCATTTGCATAGTACATATAAGAAGACAAGCTCAGGTCTCCTCCGGTAGGTAATACATAGGTAAACGATAAATTTTCCCCCAACAGGAATGAACCGGTTGAATTGTAAACAGGTAATCCATCTGCCTGAGATATTTGACTTACTCTTTCCTGCCAGGAAGGGACAAACAAATCAAAATCCAACCGGGGCTTAAACATAGCCCTGTAATAGTCATATGACAAACGACTTTTAAGACGATTATTTTCATACTCTTTTATAGTGTAACTCATACCTAATGCCATGTTTATTGCATCATCATAGGTAAGAGTTAGTTTTTGTCCTTTACTCATAAATACACTAAGAGTTAGCGTGCAAATTATCAGGATCTTATATGGCATATTAATTGTGTTTTTTAATTCACACGGTGCTACGCAAAGCAGATGCCAGTTTTAAAATAATAAATCAGGCAGTGTGCTATGTTGTTATATATGAATGATTTACGTAAGGTGAGTTAAATATAGAGGCGATAAAAAATTGTAGATAGTATCTGATGGCAACACAGATTGGGTAAATACTTACCCAGATGGTTTTTATTAATTAAAGAGACTCACTATTTTTGAGAGAAGAGTTTGTACTGATGATTTTTAGAAAAAGAAAAAAGCTTGATCGAAATATCGAAATTTCAGAATTCAATAAATCTTTAAAACTGATAGCGGATAAAGACTTATTGCAAAAGTATATTGCCTCAAAGATTCAGCATGTAGCAGAGGCTAAGGATGTTTATTTCTACCTGTTGAACAATGAGTTAAATCGTTTTTTCCTTTTTGGAAAGCCTCTTGAAAAAAGAGAAATGTCATTTACATTTAATGACAAACTCATCTTCTGGCTATCATCAAATGAGAGTTATCTGGAACTGAAAAAAAGGGTAGGGATTTTTAATTTCTTTGAGGAAAAAGAAAGTACACTACTCAGAGAGTTGAAGGTAGAATTAATCTATCCTTTAAAAGTTATGAACCAATTAAAGGGAATGGTTTTTTTATCAGGAAAAACGGATGGTACTGATTATACTTCAAATGAAAAGGAAATTCTCACCAGCCTGTTAGACCAAGCTTCATTTGCACTAGAGAACGTTTCTCTTCATCAGCAACAAAGGGACCGTATAAGTAATATGTACAGGGCCGATCGTTTATCAATTATGGGAGAATTGGCAGCAGGTGCTGCCCATGAGATTCGTAACCCGTTGACATCAATAAGAAGCACAATACAATATTTTATGAAAGGTTTTGATAATACGGATCAAAAAGAATTGGCAGCTGGATTGATTGAAGAAGTTGATCGCATAAACGAAATACTACAAGGGCTTTTATCGTTTGCTCGTCCGAACAGTCCAAAACCTGAAAATATCGACGTGGAGTTACTTATAAATCAGGTAATTCAATTGCTTAACAGTACAGCAAAAAAGAAAAATATATTAATTGATTTTCAATATCATGCTGAAGGTAAATATATATTAGCCGACCCAGGACAGTTAAAACAAGTTTTTATTAACATTATTATTAACGGAATCCAGGCAATTAGTGGAGAAGGCATCGTTCGAATTGCTGTAGAAGAAAAGGATAATCATCACGAGAAAGACTCTGTTAATGCTAAAGATTTGTTCATTATAATAAGTGATAGCGGGTGTGGTATCCCTGACAAAAAGTTAGATCAAATATTCGACCCTTTTTATACAACAAGGGAAGACGGGACCGGATTAGGGCTATCCATATCATATGGTATAATTAATAAGCACGGTGGAGATATTAAAATAGAAAGTGAAGAAGGTCGGGGTACAGTTGTAACAATCAGTATCCCTTATGTTAACTAAATTAAACATCATGGAAGAAAGAATATTAATTGTTGATGATGAACTTCGAATCAGAAAAATTTTGAAGCAATTGCTTAATGATGAGGGTTATATTGTTAGCACAGCAGAGAATGGCTATCAGGCATTGCAAATAACCCATGAGTTTGCTCCAGACCTTATTTTAATGGACCAAAAAATGTCTGGCATAAGCGGAATTGAAGCTACAGAAAAGATTAAGGAACATTATCCCAATCAAACTATCATAATAATTACAGCCCATGGAGCCGTTTCTTTTGCTGTTGAGGCAATAAAAAAGGGCGCATATGATTATCTGGAAAAGCCGTTTGACAATGATAAACTTTTAATATTGATAAAACGTGCACTTCAATTTGCTAAGATGAATAATGAACTTAGTAGTCTTCGCAAATCTGTTAATGAGCAGTTTTCAATCAATAGCATTATTGGGGAAAGTAAAGGAATGCAGCAGGTAATAAATCAGGTAAAAAGTGTTTGCCAGACTGATGCAACAATATTACTTCAGGGGGAAAGCGGGGTTGGGAAAGAAGTTATAGCAAATGCCATCCATTTCAATAGTAACCGCAGAAATAAGCCCTTAGTTGTAATAAATTGTGGTGCTATCCCTTTACAATTGGTAGAGAGTGAACTTTTTGGCCATGAAAAAGGAGCCTTTACCGATGCAAAGGAAATGAAGGCAGGTAAATTTGAGCAAGCATATGATGGTACACTCTTTCTCGATGAAGTTGGAGAGCTTCCTTTGGAAGCTCAGGTAAAATTATTAAGGGTCTTAGAAGAAAAGAAAGTTACAAGAGTAGGCGGGAAAAAAAGTATTCCATTAAATGTACGTATTATATCTGCAACTAATCGGAACCTTGAAAATCATGTAAAGCAGGGAAATTTTAGGCTTGATTTAATGTACCGACTCAATATTTTTACTATCGACATTCCTCCTTTAAGAGAAAGAAAAGAAGACATTCCTTTATTAGTGGAGCATTTTATTAGAAAACACAATAAACTTCTCAACCTTAATATTAATAACATTTCACAAAAGGCCATAGAATTATTGGAGTCTTTTAACTGGCCTGGTAATATTCGGGATTTAGAAAATGCGATACAGTCTTCAATGATCCTTTCGCAGGGAAGTTCAATTTTGCAGGAACATCTTCCGATGAGAATTCGTGGTTACCAAGGAATTGATCAAATTGAGTCAACAAAGAATGGTAGTTTGGATGAAAAAGTTAAGTTTTTAAGTTCAAGAATGGAAAAAGAACTAATATTGGATGCTCTTAGAGTATGTAGTTATAACCGGACTGAAACTGCCAAAATGCTTAAAATAAGTAGAAAGACACTATTTAATAAAATGAGGATTTATAATTTATAAGATTAATTGATCTTGTATTTCTTCTCTTTCTCTGTTACGACTGCAAATTTATCTTTTTCTGCATTGTAAGGATATAGCTGGTTTTCGCCATCCAGCGAAGCCTTAATTTTCCGATCCAAAGCAGAAAGTTCCTTTTTGAGTCTGTTCAAATCATCTTCTTTTCTCCATTCCCCATTTACAACCTTTTGCAAAACAGGGATATCCTGTTTGAGCCTTTCGTTTTGCGCCAGGTGGTTTTCAATCAGTTTAGGTATTTTGTGCAGGGCATTCAAAAAGTTCATGGAAGCCGTTTTTGGGGCTTTGGCAATCCTTCCATTACTGTACGAGTATTTTATCCCGCTTTGCCCCTGCACAAAAAAACGGTTATCAATATAGTTGTCATCGCTAAAGATAGACCCGTCTTTGGAAGACAACTCCGACTTGACCAAAAGCCGGAAACCATACAATTGCCCGATTTCCCGGTATTCACCTTTGGTATTTATTGTATCACTGATTTGGTTAAGTTTTGCACCGACAGCATCCGAATCAGAAGTTTCCAAGCCATTTAGCCTGACCGGGTTCAACAGGTTTCCCTTTTCGTTTTTTTCCAGTCGTTCCAGCAAAAGTTGCCAGTCGGCATCCATTTCTTTAATGACCGCATTGTTGTGTGCAATTGAGCGTTGTATATCATTGAATTTGTATTCCGACGAACTCCGGGAGCGGTAAAAGGCTTTGCGCTCGCTTTCCATTGCCGTAACCTTTTTCTCTAACTTGGCTTTCTCCAACAATTCGGTGTTACCCGATAAAATGGCCACATATTCCGAAAAGTTCATTCCCGATTTTTCATCCATACTGCCTTCGTCAATGGTTCGTTTGCCTAAGTTATTGTTCTTTAACTGGTCAATAAACAGTTGCTTGTTGTAAAGCAAATTGAATTTGTAGCTATCCAAGGATTTTTCAACGGCATAGATAAAAGTATCCACCTTGTTCCCGGCAAAAGCTTTGGCAATCTCATTTCCTTTCCGCACGGCCCTTCCGTTGCGTTGTTCCAAATCTGAAGGCCTCCACGGAATATCCAAATGGTGAATAGCCACCGCCTTTTTCTGTGCATTCACCCCGGTTCCAAGCATATCGGTGGAACCGAACAAAATCCGTACCTGCCCGTTGTTCATACCCTTAATGATTTCCTTGCGGGCTTTATCGGTTTTGGCTTCCTGTATAAAACGGATTTCATGTGCCGGGATGCTGTGGTCTTCCATTAATTTGCGTTTTATCTCGCTGTAAACACTCCATTCGCCTGGTTTGTATGTGCCCAGATCGGAAAACACAAACTGTGTCCCCTTCTGTTTTTGATATTTTTGGTAATACTGCGCAATATTGGCTGCACAATGCGATGCTTTGTTATCTATGTGGTCATCATAATGCGGGCTTATCATCCGCATGTCCAGGCTCATTTTACGGGCATAATCGGTTGCAATCAGCATTTTTGCTTTTTCTTCACGCTCCGACAGGGGCGCCCTTCCCAAAATTGTCGCATCCCCGTTTTTGGCAAAAGCCATTAGCCTTTTTATAAAATCCTCCTGATCGGGAGTTGGTGGGATATTGTAAAGCTGCTCGTTCATCTCCGGGCGGTCGATACCCACATCTTTTGCCGTTCGGTAATCGGTTATCCCTGAATAGAAAGCGGCCAGTTCGGGCACTTTTATAAAATATCGGAAACGCTCTTTCTGAACAATCCGGTTGGTTACGGAAAATTCATAATCGGCTGTTTTCTTGGTGTAAATGGCCGCCCATGCATCAAAACAATGAATGTTCTGTTGTGCCAGTGCTTTGGGGCGCAGGTATTTAAACAGAAGGTAAAGTTCGGTAAGCGAGTTGCTGATGGTTGTCCCCGAAAGAAAAGTTGCCCCTAAATCTTTTCCCTTGTTTGCCTGTATGGTACGGATGGCAAACAAAAGGTTTAAAGCCCGTTGGCTCCCTTGTGAGTTCCCCAGGCCAGCCACACGGTCGTGCCGGGTATTGAATAGGAGGTTCTTAAATTTATGGCTTAAATCCGAAAGTTCGGATTTAAGCCATTATCCTTACATAAATAAAATCCAAACCTTAGTATGTAACAAGTTGATAAACAGGTGCAAAATATGTAATTGGTTTTGGTTTTATTTTTTATTTGTAAGTCTATTATTAACTTAAAATGACATCGATATGGATTTACAAAATTTGAAAAACAACTCGCCACTT
>JBKEDN010000142.1:0-14020 GCA_047975435.1 Draconibacterium sp.
AAAATGGCTCAAATAAGCTTGCTTATGGCTTTGATCTCATTATTATGCAATCACCCAGCTTATCACAATCCAAAAAACATCCAAAAATCAAATTGCATACAAATTTACATCTGGCCGCCTACAACAAGAGGCCGCCCTTTTGGGACAGCCTCATTCCGCTGAAAGCGGACACTTTTTTTCAGGTAAGGCTACAGAACGAAATAAAATAACAGAAGTGACTCTGTTACAATTTGTGCTTTTTTTGCGTTTCAGTATTCATAAAATTCAAAACAGCCTCATAATCTTCTACCAAAAAGTTCGATACTTCTCCGGTTGGGTTCACCCAAGCGGGGATTTTATCAATTTTGATAGAATCCCCTTTTTTTGCCCATTCCAAGCCCTTGTTAATTAGGGGATTTGAGAAAAAAAGGTATTTATTCTTGTGGTGGATTTATTTATAATAAAAGAAACCTCCAAAGACTCTTCAACGACATTCGAAATCCACAATGTGAGCAGTAAATTATTATTTTTCATGTGGCAGTACAGAACGCGGTTCACAAAATTTCATTGTCAGAACAGTCCTTCACCAATAAATTTCATATTTTCTCAAATTGAAATTGAAATACAGCTCACGAAAACAAAAATTTAAATTAAATTGCCGCATCTGACAGATTGCGAATATGGCGGAGATGAACAACATTTTTCAAAAAATTGGCACTACACAAACACTCAGTCAAAAAATTGAGCGTAATATTGAACGCGCCATCCGGGAAAAGAAATTACCTGTAGGCTCAAAATTGCCTTCTGAACGCGAACTTTGCGAAATGTTTGCCGTTAGCCGCACTGCTTTGCGCGAGGCACTTCGCCGCTTGAGTGCCCGTGGCTTAATTGAAATCAGAAAAGGAAGTGGGATGATCGTTAAAAAGATTAATATGAAAGATGCGATCGATTCACTCAACCTTTACTACGATTTAAAGTTCGATATGGATCTGATCACCCAAATTATTGAACTTCGCCTCGCTTTTGAACCTGAAATTGCAAGGATGGCTGCAACAAACCGGACAGATGATGATTTGAAAAACCTGACAACCAACCTGGTTGATTTTGCTGCCTGTGATCCGGATAATACCCAGCTTGAGTCGGACCTCGATAATAAATTTCACTTAACGGTTGCCCGCGCTACCGGTAACCCATTTGTAATTGTTACCATGGAGCCGGTACACAACCTGCTGCCCCGCATGCGTAACTTTATTTATGCTAATATTGAAGGTGAAAAGGAAATTACGTTAGGCTATCACAAAGAGATTGTAAACGCGATCCGTGAAAAAGATGCCGACCGTGCTTATGAAAAAATGCAGGCACACATTGGCCGCAATATGCAGGTTTACAACAAATTCCTTAAAAACTCGAATACCTGACTAAACAAAACTTATTTCTTGTAATTTTCCAGCACTGCATTAACCGATCCGTGAACCAGTAATAAACGTCTCGACTTTTCCTCGTCGAAACCCAGTTCGTCCATGATCATGCGAGTACCGCGCTGAACCAGTTTTTGGTTAGTAAGCTGCATGTTCACCATGCGATTGCCCTTTACCCGCCCCAGCTTAATCATTAAAGTAGTGGTAATCATGTTCAGGATCAGTTTCTGCGAAGTTCCCGATTTCATACGCGTACTCCCGGAAACAAACTCGGGGCCAACAATGGCTTCAAGGGCGATATCTACATTTCTGGCTAACTCACTGTCAGGGTTATTGGTAATACAACCGGTAAGAATTCCGTGGGCTTTTGCCTGGCGCACCACCCCTACCACATAAGGAGTCCGGCCCGAAGCCGCAATCCCAACCACGGTATCCAGTTCATTGATAGCAAAAGCCTGAAGTTCCTGCCATCCCAGGTCTTCATTATCTTCGGCAGCTTCCACAGCTTTGCGTATTGCCTGGTCTCCACCTGCAATCAAGCCAATCACAACATCGTAACCAACCCCGTAAGTAGGCGGTATTTCAGAAGCATCCAAAATTCCCAAACGCCCGCTGGTACCGGCCCCCACATAAAAAAGCCTTCCACCCTTTTTTATTCGCTCAACGGTTTTTGTAACCAGGTCTTCAATCTGAGGAATGGTTTTATAAACAGCAGGTAGCACCTTTTTATCTTCTTCATGAATCCCTTCCAACAGTTGCCTTACCGACATTTGGTCGAGGTCCTTATAAAGCGATTCCGACTCAGTTATGCTTTGATTGGTCATTGCAGTTCTTTATTTTTTGGAGTTAATATGGTAATCTTTTAAATGTTCTATGGGTTTTTGTATAATGATTGGCGACAAAAAGCCATATTCAATGGCAGCCTGTTCAATAATCGGTTGGAAGT
Source organism: Draconibacterium sp. (assembly GCA_047975435.1). Lineage (GTDB taxonomy): Bacteria > Bacteroidota > Bacteroidia > Bacteroidales > Prolixibacteraceae > Draconibacterium. Next base: position 2,344 of record JBKEDN010000142.1, read on the forward strand.
TCCAGGCAATCGATCCCGAAAACCCAAGACGATAATTTTTAGCATCCGGAAGTTGTAATACATTTCTATCTAAAAACTCTTTTATACCAACACGAACCAGGTTGTTACAATAATCTTCTGAAATATTTTCAGACAAAAACGGGGCAAAACCGGCCAAATATTTATTGGGTCGTTCGGTCCGGTAAACTTTCTCCAGGACTTCGGCCTGGGTTATATTGTACTTTTGATCAAAACGTTTTTTGAGTTCCTGGGGCATCACATTTTTAAAATAGTCGCCTAACAATTTCTTTCCCAAAGCAGCTCCACTACACTCGTCACCCAAAATAAACCCAAGTGGAGGAATTCCCGTTTCAACACTCTCCCCATTGTACAAACAGGCATTTGAACCGGTGCCTAAAATACAGGCAATCCCAGCTGAATGCTGAAACAATGCCCGGGCAGCAGCGAGCACATCGCTGTTTGTCTCAATTTTTACCTTTGGATACAATAAAGCCAGGGCTGCTTTTACAACATCGCCGCGTTCGGTATTAATAATGCCGGCGCCATAAAAAAAGACCTCATCTACTTCAGATACTTTCGGAAACAGTTCACTTTTTAGCTCCCTGTAAATATCTTCGCTTGTTCTGAAAAAGGGATTTATTCCTTTTGTTTGAATTAACAAGGAGTTAGCTTCAGCATCGGTAAACAACCAGTCTGTTTTTGTAGATCCGCTATCGGCAATTAAAATTGTCATTATGCAAATATAGTATTTTCATAAAACAAGATATAACATGTATTACAAATATTGTTTTTCTCTTTTTCATAAATTAAATTTGAAAAGTCACGATATGGATATATTAAGGTTGTTTAATTACAAATTGATTTTCTATAGAGATAGCAGTCTATTTCACAAAATCAGAAAATTTATGCTAAAAATATTTTCCAAATTATTGTTTTAAAAGTAATTCCAATTCATATATTTATAATATGTCATACAGATTAATTAACTGTTATAAACAAAAGCTCCTCTTCGGTCTTGCAGTTGCCGCCAGCCTCTTTTCGTGTGCTCCACAGCCAGGAGATTTTTCGCTTAATGAATACCTGAAAAATGGGGAATTCTCGAAGCTTCAGCATAAAATTGATTCATTGCGCAAATCAGAAGCAACACAGTGGACTACTTTTGAACTGGACTCTGCAGAACAGGTGATGCACGGCATACGAAGAGATTTTTCGCGATCGGAAACAGAAATCAGGGAACAGCTCCAAACTGCTTTTCCCGATGCAACAGACCAGCAAATAGCCAACTGGGAACAATCAGGTAAACTGGAAATGCGCATTATTGACGGTGAAAAACGTTACTTTGGAAATGCTGTCGCCAATTTACGCCGTTTACTCATTTTCGATCAGGAACAAAAGAGTTCATTCTCCGATATCGATCCAAATTCACTAACTGCTTTTCGGTTGGCACACACCAAACAAGTTATTGAAGCTTGTGATAAAAATGAAAATACAGTTCTACCTCAGCAAGTTACTTTCTCTTATACCTTAACGGTAAAACCTAATGTGGTGCCTGCCGGAGAAACCATTCGTTGTTGGTTGCCCGCGCCAAGAGAAGGAAATCCGCGCCAAAGCAATTTTGAAATACTGGATTCAGAGCCGAAAGAATATATGCTTGCACCAAATGATTATTTACAACGTACCTTTTACATGGAAAAAACAGCTATAAAAGATAAGCCCACGGCATTTTCGGTAAAATTCTCATTCCAAACCAAAGCACAATATTTTGATTTGGCACCTGAAAACATTCAACCTTACGACACAACAAGCGACATTTTCCAAAACAATACAGCAGAACGCCCTCCACACATCATTTTCTCGCCGGAAATAACAAAACTTGCCCGGCAGATTGTTGGCAATGAAACCAATCCGCTCAAAAAAGTGGAGGCGATTTATAGCTGGATCAGCGATTCCATTCCGTGGGCAAGCGCGTTGGAATACGGAACCATTCCAAACATTCCGCATTATGTGTTAACCAACCGTCATGGCGACTGTGGCATGCACACACCGCTTTTTATGACTTTGGCACGTTCGCAGGGCATTCCGGTAAAATGGCAAAGCGGTTTTATGCTTCATCCGGGCTTCGAGAACCTGCACGACTGGGCCGAAGTATATTACCAGGGTATCGGCTGGGTACCGCTCGACCAATCGTTTAAACTACAGCCAACGGACGATAAACAAGTTCACGATTTTTATTTTCATGGAATTGATGCCTACCGCCTAATTGTAAACGACGATTACGGCAGGAAACTATATCCCGAAAAAAAACACCCGCGCAGCGAACCCTATGATTTTCAGCGTGGAGAAGTGGAATGGGAAGGAGGAAATATTTATTTTGACCAATGGGCTTGGGATATGGATATTATTTATCAATAATTTTTTGACGAATGTTTCACATCTTTACCAACGTTTTTGAAAACTGATTTTGAAATGAGTACATTGTTGATTGCTATCATTATCCTGGTATTTTTTGCAATGCTGATGGGCGTGTCGTGGTTTACTTCGCGCAATGCCGACAGCGAAACTTTTTTTACCGGAAACCGCCGTTCTCCCTGGTATTTGGTCGCTTTTGGGATGATCGGCTCCACCATCTCGGGGGTAACTTTTATCTCCGTTCCCGGCGAAGTGGGCAACTCGGCCTGGACTTATCTTCAATTTTTACTCGGAAATTTTATTGGCTACTGGATCATTGCTCTTGTGCTTATCCCTCTGTATTACAGGTTAAACCTGGTTTCCATTTATACTTATCTCGACCAACGCTTTGGGCTACGCTCCTACAAAACAGGCGCTTTCTTTTTCCTGGTTTCCCAAACTATCGGGGCTTCTTTTCGCTTATACCTGGCAGCCGGTGTTTTACAAATCGCTTTTTTTAACGACTTTGGAATCCCGTTTTGGCTTACCGTGCTGATCACCCTTTTTCTGATCTGGATATACACTTATCGCGCAGGAATTAAAACCGTGGTGTGGACCGATTCGCTGCAAACCCTGTTTATTTTAGGCGCTGTTGGCATTACAATCTGGGTGATTCTGAAACAACTCAACTTAAATTTCGGACAGATGGTTACCGTAATTGACCACCATCCGTTTAGCCGGATTTTTGACTGGGACTGGAAATCGAAAACAAATTTCTTTAAACAATTTATGGCAGGGGTTGGGATTGTACTCACGATGAACGGACTGGACCAAAATATGATGCAGAAAAACCTGACCTGCAAAACCCAAAAAGATGCGCAGAAAAATATATTCTGGTTCAGTTTTGCGTTTATTATTGCCAACATTTTCTTTTTGTCGCTGGGGGTAATGCTGTATTACTATGCTGCTCAAAAAGGCATTGACTTACCTTCGCGCTCCGATGATCTTTTCCCGTTGTTAGCAATTAAATATTTTGGCCCGCTGGCAGGCGCTTTGTTTCTTTTAGGAATTTTATCTGCCGCATATTCCAGCGCCGATTCGGCATTAACTGCCTTAACAACATCGTTTTGTATCGATTTTCTGAACCTTGACCCAACCGCAGCCAAAAGCAAAAGAACCCGTATTTTGGTTCATATCGGTTTTTCGCTGCTAATGTTTTTCGTAATAGTCGTTTTCCGAATTATTAATAATGAAAGCGTGGTTTCGGCAGTATTCCGGGTAGCCGGTTACACCTACGGGCCGTTGTTGGGTTTATTTGCTTTCGGGATTCTGACCAAACGGCTTGTAAAAGATCGTTTTGTACCACTCGTCGGACTGTTATCGCCGGTACTCACATACATCATCAATGTCAATTCTGAAGCCTGGCTGGGCGGGTACAAATTCGGTTTCGAACTTCTACTCCTGAATGGGTTGATCATGTTCACCGGGTTGTTCCTGCTTTCGCATAAAAAAACTGTCGGCAGCTAAAAAGCCCGGGGATCGTAAATTGTTCCCAGCAGAACCTTTCTGCCGGCGCCGGTTACGGACGGTAAATTTCCCGACAGATTTTTTATCCGGCGCATAGCCAGCCAGGCAAAAGCAGTCGCTTCAACCTGTTGTGGAGGAAGACCAAGTTTCTCGGTACCAGAAACACGAATTCCGGGTAAATGGAACCCAAACCGTTTCATCAGGAACTGATTAAAAGCACCTCCGCCACAAACGTACATTGCATTGGTATCCGGCGCATATTTTTTTACAGCTTCCGCCACACTTGTTGCGGTTAATTCCAGCAAGGTAGCTTGTACGTCCTCATTCTTAAATTCCTTTATTTCTTTGAGATGTCGATTTAGCCAATCCAGGTTAAACAACTCACGCCCCGTACTTTTCGGTGCAGATAAAGAAAAATAATTTTCTCCCAGCATTTTTTCCAACAAAGCAGGAATTATGTGGCCGGAAGCTGCCCAGCCTCCATCTTTATCGAATTTTTCTCCTTTTATATATTGTATCCAGGCATCCATCAAACAATTGGCCGGGCCGGTATCAAAACCCAATACCTTGTCATCATCGTCAGAAAGAACCGTAATATTTGCGATTCCACCCAAATTCAAAATTACCCGGTTTTCCTGCCGACTTTTCAGAAATGCCTGATGAAAAGCCGGCACCAACGGCGCCCCCTGCCCGCCAAAAGCCATATCCATTCTTCGAAAATCAACAACGGTACGGATTCCGGTTTTGGCGGCAAGAAGATTTCCATCCACCAGTTGCATCGTGAATGGGAAACGGCCCACAGGAGCGTGAAACACCGTTTGTCCGTGACAACCCATAGCAATAACATCTTCTGAATTTATACCCGATTTTATCAGAAGTTGGTGTACAGCATCGGCGTAACACAAGGTAAGCCGGCGCTCGGTCTCCCCTATTTTTTCCAAACTTGTTTGATAAGTCGTTATTAATGCAGTCAAAGCCGCTTTGAGCTTCCCGGGAAAGCTTTGTGTATGCAGCCTGACATCCTGAATTTTATCGTTTTCAAACGCGACAAGTACGACATCAATTCCATCCATACTTGTACCCGACATGATTCCAATATAACGTTCCATCTATTAAATTTAATCCGGTTTCAAAATAAAGATCTTACAAATTTGTCATACATATTACAATTTGTTTTGTATAACATATAATTAAAGATAAAAACAGACTCCGCCACACAAACTAAAAACATACCAAAAATTTAAAAAATCGACCATTTATCCAACAATCATGCCATTATTAATCATTATTGTCAGACTAATCATCATTTAATATTAAAAAGAAATAAAGCAACAAAAACTTGAATATGACCAAAACATGTCATACATGTTACAAAAAAAATCTATATTTGAAAATGTGCTTTACAAATAAAATCTAACAAGATCGGTTATTTCGAAAAACGAACAAAAAACAATTGATGAAAACAGCAAATCGGTATCTGGCTCTTGATGTTCTGCGTGGTCTGACCATTGTAGCCATGATTACGGTAAATAATCCGGGAAGTTGGTCGCATATTTACGCCCCGCTCCGTCACTCCGAGTGGCACGGATGTACTCCTACCGATCTTGTGTTTCCGTTTTTTCTGTTTGTTGTTGGCGTTTCCATGTTTTTTTCTTTTTCAAAATACGGAAATGTTTTGAACCGCGATTCATTTATCCGTTTGGCAAAACGAACTGTTTTAATTTTTGCCATCGGTCTTTTCCTGAATTCTTTTCCGCAATGGTCTAAGGATTTTTCAAAATTACGAATATTGGGCGTGCTCCAACGCATTGCTATAGTATATGGAATTGCCTCGTTAATTGTATTGTCAGTACGAAAAACATGGCTCCCGTATATCTCAGCAGCTATATTATTATTGTACTGGGGTATTCTGGCATACTTCGGATCCGACGATCCGTATAGTTTAAACGGTAATGCAACCATTCCCTTCGATCGGATGATTTTAGGCGAAAATCACATGTACCACGGTTTTGGAATTGCATTTGACCCGGAAGGATTGCTAAGTACCATCCCGGCCATTGTTACTGCCTTACTGGGTTATATAGCAGGTGCGCTTATTAAAGAAACTGAAAAGAAAAAAATCCCGCAACTCCTTCTTATCAGTGGATTTGCAGGTATTGCTGCCGGCTTACTTTGGGGAATATTCTTTCCTATCAATAAACCCTTGTGGACGAGCTCTTATGTTTTGTACACCGCCGGCTGGGCATCTGTAGTATTGGCTGTTCTTATTTGGGTAATCGATATTAAATCCTATAAAAAGTGGACATCGTTTTTTGTTGTTTTCGGTATGAACCCGCTGTTCATTTTTGCCCTGTCGGGTTTATGGGCAATTACCCTGACTCGTATCATCCGGTTCGATAATGGCGAGGGGAAATTGACCAACGGGTACAGTTGGCTCTACCACCATATTTTTGAACCGCTGGCCGGCCCCTTAAACGGGTCTCTGCTTTTCGCACTAACTCACGTGTGTTTCTTCTGGCTGATAGCCCGGATACTATACCACAAAAAGATTTTTATTAAAGTATAACTATAATTCGTTCCATCTTTTAAAACTGAACATTGTAATGACAAAAATGAACAAAAAAGCAGTCCTCTTTCTACTCATTTTTATTTCAATATGGGGGAAAACCTTTGCCCGGTTCAGTATGGATGAAATGATTGAAAATCCGTGGGTGGATTCGGTATTTCATTCACTTACCCCGGATCAACGAATTGCCCAGTTAGTTTGGATAAACACAGCAGCAAATAAAGACATTGCCAGCCAGCTAAAGGTTGCCGAATTAATCAAAAAGTACAATCTCGGGGGTGTAATATTTTTTACCGGAGACCCCGAAAAGCAGGTTGAACTGACCAATGTTTACCAAAATGCAGCTCAAACGCCGCTCTTTGTTGCGATGGATGCCGAGTGGGGAGTTGCCATGCGGCTTCCTGGCGTAATCCCTTTCCCGTATAACATGATGATGGGCGCCTCCTTCAACCCGGAGTTGATCAAACAAACAACCGGAGAGATGGCCCGCCAGATGAAACGACTGGGAGTTCAGGTGAGTTTGGGCCCCGTGGTCGATATCAACACGCAACCACTTAATCCGATTATCGGGATGCGCTCGTTTGGAGAATCGCCGGAACAGGTTGCCGCCTGCGGCTTGGCATACATGCAGGGTTTACAGGAAAACCACATAATAGCTGTTGCCAAGCATTTTCCAGGCCATGGCGATACACAAAGTGATTCTCATTACACTTTACCGCTGGTACCTTACCCGCGCAGCCGTCTGGATTCTGTTGAACTGTATCCGTTTAAAATACTGACAGAAAAGGGTATTGCGGGTTTAATGAGCGCCCACCTCAACGTTCCCCGGCTTGATGATAGTGAAGGCGTCCCATCCAGTCTTTCGTCAAAAATACTAAACGGAATTTTGCGCGACGAATGGAAGTTCAACGGGCTTGTAATAACGGATGCCATGAACATGGCCGGAGCAAAAGCATCGGGAAAACCGGGCGAAATTGAAGCACTGGCGCTAAAAGCAGGTAACGATGTGGTTGAATTTCCGAAAGATGTGGAACAGGCCATTACCGGAATAAAAAAAGCGGTTGAAACAGGCCTGCTTTCACAGGAAGAAATCGATTTCAAATGCCGGAAAGTTTTGGCGGCAAAATATTGGGCCGGATTGAATCATCTTTCTCCCGTATCACGTACTAACGTGATGCAGGACCTGAATAATGCAAAGGCCGAACTTCTGAAACGAAAAATGATTGAAGCATCGTTAACCTTACTCGAAAACAAGGACAAACTTATTCCTCTCAAAAGATTGGATACATTAAAAGTTGCATGTCTGGCGGTTGGAAGAACTTCTGACACCCCTTTTCAGAAAATGCTTTCAAAATATACCCAAACCGATCAATTTTTCCTTCCAGAACAATTTACTGCCAGCGAACTGGAGGAAATCAAAACAAAACTGAAAGATTATAACCTGGTTATATCGGGTCTTCATTTATACGAAAGTAAAACAAGACATTCGATGCAGGTTGGGAACATGCAAAAAGTTAGACCTCAGAGGCCGTATGGGTTAACCGGTGAAACAGAAAATTTGTTGGATTACCTGGCAAATGAGAAAAGATCAATAGTAGTGTTTTTTTCCAGTCCGTATGCATTGGCTGAAGTCAACAGTTTTGCACCGCCTGCCGGATTGATAATGGCTTATCAAAACGACTCGCTGGTGCAGGAACTGACGGCTCAGCTAATCTGCGGCGGAATTGGGGCATCAGGAAAACTACCCGTAAGCCTAAGCAATTATTACCAATTGGGTGACGGGCTAAAAATTAACAACACGGTTCGTATGAAATACACCATTCCTGAAGAAGTGGGGATGAACAGCGAGCGTTTGAACCATCGCATTGATTCAATCGTTGCAGATGCAATTAGTAAGAAAGCCACTCCCGGGTGCAGCGTTTTAGCGGCAAAAGACGGGAAAATTATTTTCAGAAAAACCTACGGCTACCACACTTACGATCGGCGCATTCCGGTTTCTGAAGACGATTTGTACGACCTGGCATCGGTAACAAAAGTATCGGGTGCTTTAGCGGCTGTCCTGAAATTAACCGACGAAGGAAAAATTAATCTCAACAATAAATTCTCAGCCGACTGGCCCGACTGGAAGAAAGGTTTGTTTCATCCCTCCAACAAGGAAGACCTGGGATGGCGTGAAATTCTGGCCCACCAGTCCGGTTTAATCCCCTATCTGAATTACTGGACAGAAACGGTAAAAGACGGCAAACTGGAAAACCGCTGGTACTCTTTTCAAAAAACAGATGATTACCAGTTGGAAGTGGCGCCCGGGTTATTTCTCAAAACTAAATTCAAAAAAAGAATTTATAAAGACATCCGAAAGTCAAAACTAAATCCCCCGGGAAAATATGTTTACAGCGGGCTTTCTTTTTTGCTGATCCCGCAAATAACCGAAAATCTTTCAGGCCAGGCATACACTGATTTTCTTGACCAAAACTATTATCAGCCGTTGGGCGCATACCGTGTTACATACAATCCGCTCGATAAATTTCCGAAAGACCAGATTGTACCTACCGAGTACGATGCCTATTACCGCAAACAACAAATACAGGGCACAGTACACGACGAAGCTGCCGCAGTTTTTGGCGGAGTGGCCGGCAATGCAGGGCTTTTTGCCAATGCCAACGATCTGGCCAAGCTGATTGAAATGTATATGCAAATGGGTACTTACGGCGGAAAGCAGTATTTGAGCCGTGAAACCATGGAAGAATTTACGCGGGTTCAGTTTCCGGAGAATAACAACCGTCGGGGACTGGGTTTTGACAAACCACTGTTGAACAATAAAGAAGTAAGCCCGGAGCAGAGCTATCCCTGCCCGGGAGTGAGCCCCGAAAGTTTCGGGCATTCCGGTTTTACCGGAACATTTGTTTGGGCCGATCCAGTCAATCACCTGGTTTACATATTTTTGAGTAACCGTGTTTATCCAACGCGCGAAAGCAATATGCTTGGAAAATTAAATGTTCGCACAAATATTTTGCAGGCGTTTTATGATGAAATAAATTAAAAGCTGTATTACATATTTTACAACTTGATCATTAAAAAGTGTAAGTATATTTCAAAACACCTAACAATACTGGCATAATGACAATATTAAAGTTTAAGAATGTGCATTTTATCAGGTATTTCTTGAAAATATTTGTAATACATGTTACAAAATGTTTATTTTTAACAATGGGAAGATCACATGAAGAATAAGATAAGTGTCTTTTAATGGAAAATTTAATTTATAAAATATGAAGTTCAAATGGGAAACAGGCTAGTTCAGAAATCCACACCAGATAAATAAACAAAATAATATATATCAAAATTATGAAAAGTAACCTTTTTAAATCTTAAATAGTAATCTATGAAAAAAGTTATCACTCTAATGTGTTTGGTGCTTCTGGCGATATTGATAATACCACCGGGAGCATTAGCTCAAGCCAGAACTATTACAGGTACCGTCGTAGAAGCTGAAACACTAGTACCCTTACCAGGTGTAAGTATAGTAGTTCAGGGAACGACGAAAGGTACAATGACAAACGCCGATGGTAAATATACTATTGATGCCAGCGATGGACAAATTTTACAATTTTCCTTTATCGGTTACGCTTCAAAAGAATTCACTGTTGGTAAATCAAATACCATCGATGTTCAACTTCAAACAGATGTTCAAGCCATCGATGAAGTTATGGTAACTGCTGAGTTCGGGATGAAAAGGGTTGCCCGTTCCGTTGGCTCCTCTATTCAAAATGTAAAGGCAGGGGATATCTCTGATTCCGGTAGGGAAAGTTTTATTTCAGCCTTACAAGGACGTGTTGCCGGACTTAACGTAAGTTCCAGTGGTGGTACTCCCGGTTCTTCGCAAACAGTAGTTCTTAGGAGTCTTACTTCTATTTCGGGAAATAACCAACCTCTGTATGTAGTTGATGGAATCCCGATGAACAACTCTACTTTTGACCCACTTAGCCTTGCAGATGGCGGGGCAAACTTCTCGGTTCGTAACCTCGACTTCTCGTCACGAGGTAACGATTTCAACCCGGAAGATATAGAATCAATGACTGTACTTAAAGGAGCAGCAGCCGCGGCACTGTACGGGTCGGATGCTTCCAATGGTGCGATTATTATTACAACAAAAAAAGGTACAGCCGGAAATGCCCGGGTATCTTATAGTAATGCTTTTAAGTGGGACAAAGCATATGGTTACCCCGACATGCAAACCAAGTATGCCAACGGAGCCTACGGAACTACTAACTATTACTACACCAGCCGGTATGGTGGTTTGTACCCCGAAGGAATGCAGTTATATGACAATATTGACGCTGTATTAAGAACCGGGTTCTCGGCAAAACACAACGTTTCAATCGAAGGAGGTTCAGACAAAGCTTCTATCCGTGCTTCTGCTTCATTTTTAGACCAACAGGGAATTGTAAAAACCACCGATTACTCAAGAATGAACTTATCGTTGTCAGGAAAAGGAAAAATCAATAAGTGGCTGCAATTCGAAGGATCTATGCAGTTTGTATCAACCGAAAACACAAAAGTTCCAAGGGGAACATCAGGTCCCTTGTACCAGGCAATGCTTTGGCCACTGGTTGACGACATGTCGAACTACCTGACAGCTGATGGGTCGCACATGAGAAATCCGGATTATTATACAGATACCGACTTGCTTAACCCCTTGTTTGGGATGTATAAAAACAAATTGTATGACGAATCAGACCGTTTTATATCAAGCTTCTCGGTTAGTATTACTCCTATTAAAGATTTTTTTGTGAGAGCTCAGGTGGGATGGGATGTTGGTACTTCAACCTATGAAACATCAACTCACCCCTATTATTACAACAACAATGGCGGAGTAGGACAATATAACCTCGCAAAATCAAATTTCTCGTATCCTACCCTTAACTTTCTTACAGGGTATAACAAAACTTTCAATAAATTCTATGTGTCAGGCCAATTTGGTTATCACCAGATTGAAAATGGACTTACCAGTTTAGCAACCTATGGTTCAAACTTCGCTGTTATTGATTTCCAATCCATTAATAACGTTGATCCATCGTAAGCATTCGCTAAACCCCGTCTATTTTTCCTGCCAATGAGTCATTAAGTTTGCTGTGAACCAAAAATGAAACAGAGATGCTCAATGCTCAAAAATTCCTGTCGATTTATCATGATTAC
>JBKEDN010000052.1:0-40989 GCA_047975435.1 Draconibacterium sp.
TGGAAACCTGGCCTGAAAATCAAAAATCGTTAGGCTTTTAAATTGTTGCTCCATATTATTATTGTTAGATTCCCCCAATTTACTGATTTTTTAGTTATTGACAAAATGCCTAATTCAATAGATTTATTTAACGGGAAATCTTCTAAGTTCTTTTTTATCTCAGGTGAATTAGAGCAATGATACATCTACATGCCCATTCTGTAAAATTGATTTTAATTTTACCGGATGCAAGCGGTTCACCAGCTTTTCGTTGTATGGAATTTCAACTTTGATGTAGTTTTCGGTAAACCCATTCATGTGGTCATGACTTTTGTTGTCTTCAAAAAGAACAGTTTGCTCTGTACCCAGGTTTTTTTCATAAAAAGCCCGCAGTTTCTTTTCCGATAAGTTGATGTACATCTGCGTACGTCGTTTTCGGTCTTCCACCTCTACTTTCCACGGGATTTTCAGTGCCTGCGTACCGCTTCGTTCAGAATAGGTAAAAGCATGAAGCTGCGATATTTCGAGGCTGTTCAGAAAATCGTACGATTCCTGAAAATAAGATTCTGTTTCGCCGTTGGTACCGGCAATCACATCCACCCCGATAAAAGCATGTGGCACAATTTCGCGAATGCGCTCAACACGTTTTCTGTACAGATCGGTGGAATACTTGCGCTTCATCAGCGACAGAATCTCGTCGGAACCCGATTGCAGCGGAAGATGAAAATGCGGCATAATAACTTTCGACCCGGCAACCAGTTCAATAATCTCGTCTTTCAGTAAGTTGGGTTCAACCGATCCAAGCCGTAAACGGTTTAACCCTTCTGTTTTTTCAAGGGCAATTAAAAGGTCGCGGAAATTTTCACCGGTTGTTTTACCAAAATCACCAATATTTACCCCGGTAAGAATAACTTCCTTAAAGCCTTTGTCAACCGCTTTTTTTGCTTCGGCAACTGTATTTTCAATCGTGTCGTTGCGGCTTCGTCCGCGTGCAAACGGAATGGTGCAAAATGAACAATAGTAGTCACATCCGTCCTGTATTTTTAGAAAACTACGGGTACGGTCGCCCCACGAAAAAGCGCGGTGATAGCTCTTTATATTTGCTAAACGGGTAGTTTGAACGTGCGTGGTTTCTTTCTTTTGCAAGTCGCCGAGATAAGCCGGGATGTGAAATTTTTCCTGAGTGCCGAGTACCAGATCAACACCTTCAATGTGGCCAACTTCCTCGGGCTTCAGTTGCGAATAGCAACCCACCACAATTACCATTGCATTTGGGTTTTTGCGTACTGCGCGTCGAATAATGTTGCGGCTTTCCTTGTCGCCCTGGTTGGTAACCGAGCAGGTGTTTATTACATAAACATCGGCTTCGTCTTCAAACTCCACACGATCGAACCCCACCTCTTTAAAAGATGCGGCAATAGTTGAGGTTTCTGAAAAGTTTAGTTTACATCCCAGTGTATAAAAAGCAGCTTTCTTCCCTTTGTAGTCCATCTCTAATTTTGAATCTTTCTAAACAGGCTGTAAAGGTAGAAAAATCTGGGAATGTAAAGGTTACTGTTTTCAATTCTTTAAAACAAAACGAGAAGATAAGGATTCCGAAGGAATCACATGTTTATAGCATTGGTAAATCACAGTTTGTACGACTCCGGATGGAGTCGAATATGCTGTGCGGAAAATAAGCTATAAACATGTAAATCCTCCGGATTTATTTTTCTTTATTCTACAGCAAGTTGCTGGCCAGTTCGGCCAAATAGCTGCGTTCGCCTTTCAGCAGGTTAATGTGTGCAAACAGATCTTGATTACGCATCCGGTCGGTCATGTATGCCAGGCCGTTTGATTTCATATCCAAATAGGGCGAATCGATCTGCTGAAGGTCGCCGGTAAATACCATTTTTGTTCCTTCGCCTGCTCGTGTGATAATTGTTTTTATTTCGTGCGGTGTCAGGTTTTGGGCTTCGTCGATGATAAAAAACGCATTCGACAAACTACGTCCGCGAATGTAGGCGAGGGGAGTGATGTTCAGGCGTTCTTCCTTCACCATTTCTTCGATGAGCTGGTATTCGTTACTGCGCGGATTAAAAGTGTGCTTTATCACCGACAGATTATCGAAAAGCGGCTGCATATACGGACTTATTTTTTCGGAGGCATCGCCGGGCAGATAACCTATGTCGCGGTTGCTGAGTGCCACAATTGGCCGGGCCAGCAATATTTGTTCGTACTGCCGGTGTTGCTCAATGGCAGCTGCCAGTGCGAGCAGGGTTTTTCCGGTTCCTGCTTTTCCGGTGAGTGCGATCAGCCTCACTTCCGGATCCATCAACATATTCAGGCTAAAAGTTTGTTCGGCGTTACGTGGTTTAATTCCGTAAGCCGAATTCTTCTCAACACGGTAAATCCGTTCCGATTTTGCATCGTAACGCGCCAATGCACTCGATGTGTTTCCCCTGAAAATAAAGCATTCATTGGCTTCGGGGCTAAGCGTTTTCTCAACATCTTCTTTGGCAAAGCTTCCCTGGCTGTAGAGTTTGTCGATCAGTGAGTCGTCGAAATTATCGAAAGTTGTAACCGTTTTGTCCAGAATGTGTTCGTCAGTCACCTGGTCGGTTTTGTAATCTTCAGCCTGAATTCCCAAAGACTTGGCTTTCATCCGCAGATTAATGTCTTTACTGATCAGTACCGTTTTTCGTTTGGGGTACGAGTTTGCGATATAGTCAGCAATCGCAAGAATACGGTGGTCAGGAATGTCTTCTTTGAAAGAAGCTTTTAATTCGTCAGAAAAGGGTTTTCCTGTTTCAATTCTAAGCTTGCCTTTTCCCTGTCCGAGCGACTTGCCGCCGTTAAATAGTTCATCTCCCACAATTTCATCTAACAGACGGGTGAATTCACGGGCCTGGAAGTTGATGAGATCGTTGCCGCGTTTAAATTTGTCCAGTTCCTCTAATACAGTGATCGGAAGAATAACATCGTTATCCTGAAACTGGTAAATGCAGGTGTAATCGTGTAAAATTACGTTCGTATCCAGAACGAAAATCTTACTCTTTTTTGTTTTACTAAGCATATAAAAATTGAATTTCTTAAATGTATATAAATTGATGAGATAAAGGGGATGATGCTCCAAAAATTAATAAACTTGCAACCGTTAATAAAAATAGAAGGAAGTGAATTACAACGAGACCCTGGATTATCTTTTTACGCGTTTGCCGATGTTTCAGCGTACCGGGCCGGCCGCTTACAAAAATACGCTTGCAAATACTTTGTTGCTCGATGAACTGTACGGACATCCGTATCAACAGTTTAAAACCGTTCATGTGGCTGGTACCAACGGCAAAGGATCTGTTTCACACATGTTGGCATCGGTTTTTCAGACAGCAGGTTATAAAACCGGTCTTTATACTTCGCCCCATTTAAAAGATTTTAGAGAACGCATCCGCATTAACGGAAAAATGATGGCAGAGGAAGATGTGGTAAATTGGGTTGAAAATTACGAGACTAACAATCAATTGTGGAAAATAGAACCTTCTTTTTTCGAGTTGACTGTTGCCATGGCTTTCGACTATTTTGCACAACAAAAAGTGGATGTTGCCATCATTGAAGTAGGGCTTGGCGGAAGACTTGATTCTACCAATATTATTACTCCTGAAATAAGCATAATAACCAATATTGGGCTCGATCACACCAATTTACTCGGTGAAACGCTGGAAGCAATTGCGGGAGAAAAGGCCGGAATTATAAAAGAAAATATACCGGTGGTGATTGGCGAGACGCAGGCGGAAACGAAAGCTGTGTTTCTTCAAAAAGCAAAAGAAAAGAAAGCTCCGGTTTATTTTGCCGATCAGGAATTTGAAGTGACGCTAGCTACCCGGGCAGTGGATGGCCTTCAGAACCTTCAGGTAGATAAAAACGGGAAAGCGGCTTATCGTGATTTAAAGGTTGATTTGATGGGATTTTATCAGCATAAAAACCTGCCGGCCGTTTTAAAGGCTGTGGAGATTCTGAACCAAAAGGCTTTTGAAATAACTGAAAGTGCTTTGCGAACCGGATTGAAACAAGTAAAAGAGACAACCGGACTACAGGGGCGCTGGCAGGTGATTGGAGCTAATCCGATGGTGGTTTGCGACACCGGCCACAATTTTGAAGGAATGAAAGAGGTGGTTCAACAGATTAATTTCACACCCTACAAAAATTTACACATTGTTTTTGGAACAGTTGGAGACAAAAATCCGGACAAAGTTTTGGGCTTATTACCTAAAAATGCAAAATATTATTTTGTAAAAGCAGATATTGAACGCGCCCTGGATATTGATGTTTTGAAACAGCAGGCAGCTGCTTTTGGCCTTGTTGGGGATAGTTATTCTTCTGTGAATGAGGGCTTCAAAAAAGCACTGGAAGCAGCCGGAGAGAACGACCTGGTTTTTGTGGGTGGCAGTACTTTTGTGGTAGCCGAAATTTTATGATGATTTTTTTGATTTATTTTTTGCGAAACTAAAAATAGCTTATATATTTGCAGCGCCTTTCTGAAAAAGGGGGGCGCGTTCAGAAACAAGAAAACATTTTTAGGGCGATTAGCTCAGTTGGTTCAGAGCATCTGGTTTACACCCAGAGGGTCGGCGGTTCGAATCCGTCATCGCCCACTTAAAAGGTCGATTCGTTACAAAACGGACGGCCTTTTTTGTTTTTGGGATGTTTGATAATGCTTCTCCGGGATATGGGATTGGTTCGATACCACAAAGCCCCGAAGTTCACAAAGTTTAAGTTAATGGGCTTTCTTCAACTTTGTGGCTTCGTGTACTAAGTGGTGAGAAAATGAACAACCACTGAAGCAACTGTAACGATTAGAAAATCGTTGACAGCAAATTGCAGGCTTTTACTCCACTTACTTTTCAATGTGACCCAATATTATTCTTTCTTCTCGTAAAGTTTAATCCGTTGGTTGTTAAACATTTTTACTACACGGTAGTCGCACCTGATCAGATCTTCCACCGTTTTGTTCGAATTTCTCACAACTACAAATTCAGGACTTGTTTTAATAATCCGCCGGATTTCCTGCTTGGCATTTATATTAAACGCTTTGTGGCTGTCTTTAAACAGAAGTGTGGAATGGATGAATTTTGTGGGGCTGTCTTCTTTTAGCAAATAGTATAAAATTTGGTTGTAATTGGCAACATACAAATCATCGTCTTTATCCATATTTTTAGCAAGGTAATCAGCAACCTGCTGTTCGTAGTCAGGATCTATAATTTCATTCTGAAAACTAATTGCCTGGATGGCGAGCATTACCACCAGCAAGGCCGGAATACCATACTTCTTTGAAAATATTTTTCCGGTAATCCTGTCGGTTTTAAAATCAGTATGAAAAAAGAGCGCTGCCAGTAAACTCAGGGGGAGCATTAGTTGAATAGTATAGTGGTGAAATGCTTTTCCCGGGAGGTAAATCGCAACTAAAATACTTGCAATCCACAATATGAAAAGGCCTTTTTGTTGCGGCTCTACAATTCTGTTTTTACCAAAAACAACATAAAATACCAGGAACGATATGGGAAGAAACCTGGAAGTAAAATCAAGCAGCATAACTATATATCGCAAAACTGAAGGATCACTACCGTAATTTCCAGGTAATTCGTAGGTAACAAAATAGAAATCGGCAAAATGGTCGCTATGCCAGAAATACAGGTTGGTAAGCGCAAAAGGAACTAAAAAGCACAAGCCGCAAATCACATGTCGCCCCCAAATTCTCCAATCACTTCGGTTTTCCCTTTCTTTCATTTCAATTATTAAGAAAAACAGAAGAAAGGCCGCCAAATCAAAAAGAACCAGGTATTTTACCATAAAGCCCATTCCCATAAAAAGCCCGGCAAACGTGTAATTCCATATGCTTTTTTTGAGTAATAGCAAAAATGAGAGTGAGGTGAAAAAATTAAAGAGTAATTCGGTATTGGGCGAACGTCCGTAGTAAGTCCAGATAGAAGTGTATAAAATGTAAATGAGCCCCGCAGCTGTTGCAACCTTGTCTTGCTGAAACATCTTTTTTGAAATACGACTGATAATAAAAGCAGTTACAGCCACCAGGATGGCAAATGCAAAGCGTTTCCAAAAAATAGAACTTCCAAAGACAAATTCCAGCCCGGCATAGGCCAAAAATATCCCGACAGGTTTGGTATCGGTTACTTCAGAATACAATTCCTTGCCGTGTAAAATGTCGCGCCCAATAATCATATAAGTCGATTCGTCGTTGTCTAATACGCTTGGGAAAAAACTAAAAAAGCGTAATGCTATGGAAACGATCATAAAAATGAGCAGAACCTTACAGGAGTTGCGGGTGGCAAAATTATTTGTCATTCAAAATCAGTTGTTTATTGGATGTGTCCCAAAAAATAATTGCACAAAAGTAGAACTTTCGTTTAGAAATAAATTTTTCAGATGTTAATTCAGGCTAAAAAATCAAATTGTATGTTAAACGGGTATATCACTGGAAATTTTTGTTTTCTCATTGTGTTGTGTTTACACAATAATGCTATTTTTGTTTGTATTGAATCAGCAAGTAAAAGTACGGAGTATATTTAGTCATGCCGTTCATATTTTCTGGTTACAACATAATAGTGAGAAAGGATTCTCTTACGCTTCCTGAACTTAAGATCATATTAAAAAATCAATAAACAACTTAAAACAGATGAAACGAGCTTTAATAATGTTAGCCGGAATTTTAATGGCAATTCCAATGCTGAAAGCACAACAGGCTTTGTATGGTGCACAGCAAATAGTATCTCCGGAAATTAGTGCCGGCCATCAGGTTACATTTCGCGTAATGGCGCCCAATGCCAAAGAAGTAAAACTTTCGGGCGATTGGATGCCGTCGCAAGGGTGGCTTCCCGGAACGGTAGATATGGAAAAAGATGAGAAAGGACTTTGGAGCTACACTGCCGATCAACTTACACCCGAACTTTATACGTATTATTTTCTGATTGACGGCGTACGCAGTGTCGATCAGAATAACCCGTTTATTATTCGGGACGTAGCCAGTTTAATGAATATTTTTATTATTGATGGGGAACAGGCCGATTTGTACAAGGTAAACGATGTTCCGCATGGCTCATTAACCCGCCGCTGGTATAACTCTCCGGGATTGGGAATGGACCGGCGGATTACCATTTATACGCCTTCCGGTTATGAGACTTCCAAAGAAAAGTATCCTGTTTTGTATTTATTGCACGGTGCGGGTGGCGACGAAGAAGCCTGGGTAACACTGGGCAGAACTGCTCAAATAATGGACAACCTGATTGCACAGGGGAAAACAAAACCGATGATAGTGGTAATGCCCAACGGAAATGTAATTCAGGATGCAGCTCCCGGAGAAGGAAGCAAAGGATTCTACAAACCACAGTTTATGGTTGAAAAAACCATGGATGGAACTTACGAAGCCAACTTTATGGATATCATAAAATTTGTAGAAAGCAATTACCGGGTAAAAGCCGATAAAGCCGACAGGGCAATTGCCGGGCTCTCGATGGGTGGTTTTCATTCGTTTCATATTTCCAGGTATTATCCGAACACTTTTGATTATATCGGATTGTTTTCGGCAGCTTTAATGCCCCGCGAAGATGCTACCAGCAAAGTTTACAACGACATTGACGGCACGCTTAAAAAACAAATGGAGAACGGGTATAAACTGTACTGGATCGGAATAGGGAAAGACGATTTTCTTTACAAGGCAAATACTGAATATCGACAGAAACTGGATGCAATGGGAATGAAATATACCTACATGGAAACGGATGGCGGACATATCTGGAAGAACTGGCGGGTGTACTTATCTGAATTTACTCCTTTGCTGTTTAAATAAGTGTGGTACAATCGTTTTTAATGTTTGTAAGAACGGGCGTATTAATCTTTGATCCGGGACATTGAGACTAAAACAATAAATCTAAATCAACTAAAACAAATACAATGAAAACCAATCGACGAGACTTTTTTCAGACCATGGGAGCCGGTGCTGCCGGATTAGGACTGGCTGCCACAGTGCCACTGTCATCTTGTGCTGCAGCTGCAACCAATGAAGATAATGAAGAAGATGAACAGGTTTTGTTTATTGGCGACGATATTGCCGTTGCCGAAACTGTTTACGGGAAAGTGAGGGGATTTATCCTGCGTGGAATTACCCAGTTTCGGGGTATTCCTTATGGTGCCGACACCGGTGGGAAAAACCGTTTTATGCCCCCTCAAAAACCGGAAGATTGGGACAACATACGTCCGGCGGTTTGGTGGGGAAATTCTGCTCCTCAAATCATGGACAACCGGTATGGCAATGCTTATTCTTCGTTTGTTGACCATTGGAATTATGACGATGTTAGCGAAGACTGTCTGAAACTGAATGTCTGGACTCCTGCGCTTGACGACAAAAAACGCCCGGTGATGGTTTGGCTGCATGGTGGCGGTTATACCAATGGTAACGGAATTGAACAAGACGGTTATAAGGGTGAAAACCTGAGCCGCAAGGGAGATATCGTTTTTGTGTCAATCAATCACCGTTTAGGACCGATCGGATTTTCAGATTTATCGGGAGTTGGCGGAGAAAAATACAAACACTCCGGAAATGTTGGCGCGCTTGATATGGTAGCTGCCCTGGAATGGGTAAAAGAGAATATTGCCAATTTTGGTGGCGATCCGGATAATGTAACCATCATGGGACAATCGGGAGGTGGTGCAAAAGTGTGTGTGCTTTCAGCGATGCCAAAAGCAGCCGGATTAATTCATAAAGCTGTGCCATTAAGTGGTTCAACCACTGCGGCAATGGATCAGGAAATATCGCAAAAACTGGGCGAATATGTTTTGAAAGAAGCTGGTCTGAAACCTTCTGAAATTGACAAATTGCAGGAAATTCCCTGGAAAGAATATATTTTGATCGCCAACAAAGCCAGTCAAAAATTGAGAGAGGAAACCCCGGCAGGTGGTTCATTCCGTTTGGGTTTTGCTCCCGTGGCAGATGGAATAAATATTCCAAAAGGAACTTTTTTTTCAGAAGAAAATGGTGTTTCGTCTGATGTTCCGATGATCATTTGCAGTACTTTCCACGAATGGGGAATGGCCAGAACAATGCCGGAACTGGAACACATTACCGCCGATGAAGCCATAGAAACCTTAAAGTCCCGCGCGGGTTTCAGAGGTAGATTAGGCGACAAGGCGGCCACCGTTTACGAAGCTTATGCAAAAGCATTTCCTGATGCAAAACCAATCGAAATAATGACTTTGGTGGTCAGTAACCGTAAAGGTGTTGTGGAGACAGCCACTGCAAAATCAAAACAGAAAGCGCCCGTTTACGTAGCCTGGTTTGGCTGGGAGCCGCCCTTGTTTGATAACCGGATGCGTGCCTTCCATTGCCTCGATATTTGTTTCTGGTTTTACAATACCGACCTGATGCTGACACACACGGGAGGAGGCGCACGACCCCGGAAATTATCGGAAAAGATGTCGGACACTTTGTTGCAGTTTATGAAAACCGGTGATCCAAACAGCGGGGGTTTGCCCGAATGGCCGGAATTTACGGTTGATAATGGTGAAACAATGATTCTGAATGATGTTTGTGAAGTCAAAAATGACCCCGACCGTAAAGGCAGGGAATTGATATAAAGATGTTAAAGAGATGGAAAGGATCGGCTAAAACCGGTCCTTTTTATTACCAGCCCCCCGTTAACCCGTTGTTTAATGCTTTTTGATAATTTTCGAGATTGAACTCGTACAGGAAAGGCGATTTATAGGCTCCCCCGGTGCGGCGTTCTTCCAGTTTATTCAGAATTCGATACGAAAGAATTTTACGCTGAAAATTTCTGCGATCGAGCTCTTTGCCAAGTATGGTTTCATAAAGTTTCTGTAATTCGGGCATTGTAAATCTGGCAGGGAGCAGGTTGTAGCCAATGGGCTGATAATTCAGTTGTAAACGCATTGCTTCCAGCGCTTCGTTGGCAATTTGATTGTGATCCATCATTAAATTCAAGTGGTTCGAGATGTTCATCCAATCGCAACTGTCGGACAAGGCATCAGGCTGTGGATGAACTTTTGTGAATTCAACCAGGGCATAAAAACCAACCGGTATAAACCGCTGATCAAAAAACGTTAGATTCACATCCGGGAGGTTATCTTTTATGTCTTTCACTGCCAGATTTAGTTTTGACCGGTTGGGAGAACTAAATACTCCAAATTGTTTTAAAAAAATATCATTCAACCCGGTTCGTTCTTTCAGCACCCGTTTGGCGGCATCTTCCAGGGTTTCATCCGTCATCAGAAAACCGCCCGGAAGAGCATAGGTTTGTGTTGCTTTGTAGTGTAAAGTCAGAACTTTTAATTCGTTTTCGTGAAAGCCAAAAATCACACAATCAAGGGAAATGTGGTTGAGATAATTACTCGTTTCTATAGAGTCGAAAATTGCCAAAGAAGTTCAGGTTTTATTTCGTGGCAAGGTATATAAAAATTTGCAATAGCAGGGATGGGAATTGTAAAGACCTTTCCGGGAGATATTTTTCAGTAAAAATCTGTTGTGAAATCCTTCACGCAAGCAAGGGAGTAATGATGTTTTCTTTTTAAATTTGAAGAATGACAAGCACTTACCAAAATATAGCAGGGGACTTTCAGGAAACAAATCGATCCACAAAAAAGAAAGTTTGGAGCCTGATTCTGGCTGCCGGAGAGTCAATACGTATGAAGCAGCAGAAATTACTGATGCCCTGGAACGGGAAAACAGTTGTTGAAGCAACCATCAAAAAGACTTTGGCTTCAAATGCAGATGAGGTTTTGGTCGTTACCGGTAGTCATCGTTCAGAAATTGAATCGCTTTTAAAACCCTTAAGCGTCAAGATCGTAGTAAATGACAGTTATCAGGATGGAATGCTTTCTTCAGTATTGTGCGGAATCCGGGTGATTCCTTCGACAGTAGATGCGGTGTTGGTAATGCTGGGAGATCAGCCGATGGTTCAAACTGAGATTATCAACAGCATCATTGATATTTACCAAAAGGAAGGAGATAAAATCATTCTTCCGGTTTGGAAAGGAAAGCGGGGACACCCGGTTTTATTTGATCTTCGGTTTCGGGAAGAGATGTTCGGGCTAAAAGGAAACCCCGGATTACGCGAATTGCTGCAACGATATCCCGAGATAGTAAAAGAACTGGAAGTAGATTCTTCCGGAATTATTGAAGATTTAGACACGCAGGAAGATTACCAAAAACTAAAAGATACTTACTATGGCGGAAACGATTGAATTCAGGTTGAACGGTAAAAAAGTCACTGTTCAACTCGATGCATCCAAAACCTTACTGTGGGTGTTGCGTACGCATTTCAACCTTACGGGAACCAAGTACGGATGCGGAGAAGGTTATTGTGGCGCCTGCTCTGTTTTGATCGACGGTTCAGCAGCCCGGTCCTGTATCACCAATCTCGGTGAAGTGGCTGGGAAAAGTGTTGTTACAATTGAGGGACTTGCTGATGGAGAAAAGTTACATCCGGTACAGCAGGCTTTTGTCGATAACGATGCGCTTCAATGCGGATATTGCACTCCTGGAATGATCATGAATGCGGTTGGGTTGATCAACGACAATCCCAACGCAACTCGCGAAGATATTATCTGGGGAATGGAAAATAATCTTTGTCGTTGTGGTGCTCACAACCGTATTATTGAAGCAATTGAAACGGCGGCTGCCGATATGCGCAACAAAAAGTAAATATCCGAATTAAAAAGAGAAAAAGTGGATGAATTAAACGATTATAAAGACTATCTGAAAAGTTACAGTTCCTTTCCGGGAATCAAACGCCGCGATTTTCTCCGTTTAATGGGAGGCGGTATTTATATTTTCTTCCGGGTAGGAAGTGCGATGGAAATCATGGCTGCGGAAGCAGATCAGAATCGTCTTCCCAACGATTTTAATGCGTTTCTTCAGATTCATGAAGACGGAACAGTAACCTGCTACACCGGGAAAATTGAAATGGGTCAGGGAGTGATAACCGGTCTGGCGCAAATGCTGGCCGACGAGTTGGATGTGGCCTTCGAAAAGGTAAAAATGATAATGGGCGATACCGATTTGTGTCCATGGGATATGGGAACGTTCGGATCTTTATCAACCCGGGCTTTTGGCCCTTATTTGCGTGCCGCAGCAGCTGAGGCAAGAATGGTTCTTCTGATTCTGGCATCGGAAGTGCTTGGCGTTTCGGTGGATGATTTGACAGTAAATGAAGGTGTCGTATTCAATAAAAACGATAAAACAGAGAAAGTTACTTATCCGCAATTAACGGAAGGAAAAAAGATCGAACGTTTTTTGTCGGAGAAGCCCGAGGTGAAAGATTATTCGGAATTCCGGATTATGGGGCAGCCCAAGCTTCGGGTTGACAGTGTAGAGAAGGTAACCGGAAAAGCCAAATATTCAGGAGATATCCGTCTTCCGGGAATGGTTTATGCGCGTATCCTGCGTCCTCCGTCACATGCGTCGCAACTGGTTTCGGTTGACACTTCGGAAGCTGAAAAAGTGGAGGGTATTCAAATTATAAAGGACGACGATTTGGTGGCAGCATTGCACGAAGATCCGGAAATGGCTGACAAAGCACGCCGTTTGTTTAAAGCCAAATTTGCAGGCGATGAAAAACCGGTCAGCAACGAAAATGTTTTTACTTATCTGAATGAAAACGCCCCCGAAGGCAATGTAAATATCAACGAGAGGGATTTGGAAACCGGGGAAAAGTCGTCTGCACATACATTTGAATATGAATTTCACGATGGCTATGTGGCACATTCGCCAATGGAACCACATACGGCCATGGCTTTTTTTGAAGATGGGAAAATGACGGTTTGGGCTGGGACACAAACACCGTTTCCGGCAAAAAGCAACATTGCCCGTGTTTTGGGTTTTGATGAAGAAAACGTGCGGGTAAAGCCTCCGTATCTGGGAGGTGGTTTTGGCGGAAAATCAGCGCACCGGCAGGCAGTGGAGGCAGCGCGGTTGGCAAAAATTACCGGAAAGCCTGTAATGGTTGACTGGAACCGACAGGAAGAATTTTTCTATGATGAATTTCGCCCGGCAGCAATTGTGAAAATTAACTCGGGAGTGGATGACAAAGGGAAAATCGTGTTTTGGGATTACCATGTTTATTATGCCGGAGACCGCGGTGCTGAAACCATGTACAATGTTCCGCACCAAAAACGAACTGTTTACGGACGTGGCTGGCGGGCACCGGGTATTCATCCGTTTCCAACCGGAGCCTGGCGTGGCCCCGGAAACAGCACGAATACTTTTGCGCGCGAAGTTCAGATTGACATAATGGCAGCCAAAGCCGGGATCGACCCGGTGGAGTTCCGACTAAAGAATCTGACAGATCAGCGGGCCATCGATGTATTAACCGAAGTGGCAAAAATGGCCGACTGGAAACCGGCCAAATCTCCAAGTAAACGAGGTTACGGAGTGGCGATAGGTTCGGATGCCGGTACTTACGTGGCGCATATTGCCAAAGTGGATGTGGACACCAAAACAGGCGAGGTAAAAGTGCTGAAAGTTTGGTGTGCGCAGGAAATGGGTTTTTGTGTGAATCCGCAGGGAGCCACTATTCAGATGGAAGGATGTATAAACATGGGAATGGGTTATGCGCTTAAAGAAGTCGTTGAATTTGAAGGAGGCAAAGTAAAAACTTCCAATTTTGATACCTATGAAATCCCACGTTTCTCCTGGATTCCGGAAATTGAAACAAAGATATTGGATCGTAATGCACCACCGCAGGGTGGAGGTGAGCCTGCTATTGTTTGCATGGGAGCCGTGATTAACAATGCCATTTATGATTTAATCGGTGCCCGTTTGTTTGAAATGGCGATGACACCCCAACGGATTTTGGATGCATTAAAAAATGTATGAAATAAGGAGGCTGTACCAAAAGTACTTATTCGTGATCCTGAACTTGTTTCGTGATCATTAAATAGATGTATATCAATTAGTAAGGGTTTTAAAATAAATTCAAAATGACGCTATTTCAGACTTTTAAGACAGCCTCTTTATTTTTTAATACAATGCATGATCGTTTTTTAAATCCTCACCGCTCCAAATCTGAACGCTTGTCCAGGGGGCATCAGCATCTTTCCAGAATTCATCATCAGTGGTGAGGCCGAGTGGAAGTAAGGCAGTGGAACATAAATACAAACTTCCGGTAGAAATATACGATTCGCCCATCGAATTTTGATGTCCGCACAAACCAATCTGTAACCATCCGTTTTTGTCAAATGTCCCCGGGGCACTCATTATTCGCTGCATTACAGCTGTTAAGGCACAGCGCACTTGTGCCGGTTTTACAATTTCGGGGAGTTTTTTCTGTAAACTTGCCTGTGCCAAATGTTGAAAGGCGCCCATCCGGTAAGGGATCGACCGGCCGATAATAGGGAAAGTTCCTTCGGGGGAAATCAGTCGTTCCTGAATGGCAGCGTAACGCGTAAATCTTTTGGCGATTTCTTCGGTGGAGCGGTCGTCGAATTTCTTCTTTTCCTGCATTACCGTTACAATGTCCATCAGCATGGGTTGAATAACATAACTGTTGTAGTAATCCCAGTGAAAGTTGGGGCCATCGCCATACATTCCGTCACCCAAATACCATTCCTGGTGTTTTTTTACCGAAAAATCAAGCCGCATAATGTCGAAGGACAAATCGTTTTTCAGAAAGAATGCTTCAATCATTCCACTAAAAAGCAGCCAGTTGGAATAATACGGTTTCACTTTACGTGTGTTTACAAAACACTTTATAACATTTTCTTTTGTGTCGTCAGAAAGTGACTGCCACAATTGTTTTGGTGCCCGTAAAAAAGCATGTGCCAGAAAGGCAGCATCCACCAGCATTTGTGGTTCCATGTGGTCAAAGAGATAATCCGGAGAAGTTTCATCGGTGATGTTGTGTATGGTTTTCAAAGCCATTTCCCGGTACTTTTCTCTTAGGTGAGTTTCGTTTGTATCTCCCGAATTGCCTTCCAGCCAGGGCGCAATCCCGGCCAGTAATCTTCCTGCAGCCTCCAGATAAGTCGATGGTTTTTCACTGGCCCCGGTGGTCGTTTCAACCGGCATTATCGCTTTTAATTTGTTTTGGCTTCCAGCCTTCAATACCGGTTCTGATATTTTATCAATCAGCTGTATCCAATATTTGCGTTGATTTTCAGGAAGTTGATCTGTTTTTGAGTTTGTTTGAGCAAAAGTATTATTCGATAATACAACTCCGGCACCCACTACCGGTACGGTTTTAATAAAGTTTCTTCTGTTTAGCATCATGTTCTAATTGAGCCCTAAAAATAATATCTTTCGCTGATTAAGAATAATGTTTCATTGATATGGCTCTTTAAAGTTTCTTTGGCGAATATTGTCAGATATGATTTTTATAATTCTACTTGTTTTTGGGTTTTTTATAAGTAAGGGGACCTACTGAATATAGAAAGTTTGTTTGGCCGAGATTTTTAAGCCTTCAGCCTCAAAAGCTTCAATGCATATAAGATGGATTCCTGACGATAAGTTCCCCGGGAGCTTTCCTTGCCATATGTGAGGTGAGACGGAAGTACGTAATGCTGCTTTTCTGCTATTTTCGGTAGGAAAAATATCCAATTTGTTGAATTGAACAATGCGGGCAACATTCGGATCAATGTTTTTTGATTTTTGCATTGTGATCCATTCTCCACTGTCCACCCGCATTCTTACATTTGTTTTGTCAGATCCTGCAAAAATATTGGCGAGCACTGTATTTTCTGGCATCTCCTGTAAAGTTGAAATATGGGGGGCAAGAATGTCTTGCCTGCTGATCCAGATTGACATCTGCAACGAAGGATCGAGTCCAATGCCTTTAAATTGAAAATGATAATCGTTTTCTTCGAAGTCAATGGTGTAATAGTTACGAGGAGATCCACATTGCATGAGTGCGGAGGGTATTCCCTGCCAGTCGCGTTCTCCAGTCCACCAGTTGCCACACGATGCTCCGGTAACAATTTCCATAACGTTTGGAGCCAGGTAATGGCGACTTGTTTTGTGTGTATGGCCAGACAATATTAGTACCTTTTTGTATGGCTCTAATAAGCTTAACATATCTGTTTTGTTTTTCACCGCAACCATTGGGATATGCTGACAAATTACAATCAGCTTTTCTTTTGGTACCAGCTCTAAATCGTTTTTAATAAACCGGAGCTGTTTTTCGGATAAACGACCTTCATAGCCTTTAGATCCTTTTGCAAAAACATTGTTTAAAACAATGAAATGAACTTCTGCATAATTGAACGCATAGTCAGCGGCACCAAAGTTGAGGTTGAAAATATATTGTTGAAAATCAGGTGTAAAGTTTCTGTCATGATTTCCGGCTACAGTCCATGATTTGTTGGGCAATTTTCCCAGTATCTGGCGTATTGCGGGAAGGTCCTCAATATTATTATTTACCAGGTCACCCAGAAAGATGTTGAAATTGATGTCGTTACGGGATGCGAGTTCTGCTATTATTGTGTTGTTTGCATAGGTAATCTCCTGCTCATTGCTTACTTGCATATCTCCAATTGCACCGATCCGAAACGAAGCCGGCTGCTTTTCCTGTTTTAGTCCCAGGGCAAGTTTTTCCCCGTTATTTTGTTTTCCGAGAAAGAGAAAGTTCGAGTTGCCTATTTTTGATCCAGTGGTTTCGAAGCCGGAAGGAACTATTGGAAAAATACTTGAGAAAGAATCTGCCGGAAGAATAAACTTTCCTTTGGTGTTGGTGAAGACGATTGTATCTCCGTTGGAAACCGGTATTCTTTTTAACCCTTTTTCTTTTGCATCTTGTTTCCCGTTTTGGTTTTCATCCAGATAAACAATTCCTTCAACGTTAAAATGGTCTATTTGGGCCATTGCCGAAAGGAGAAACAGCTGAAACAGAATAATAAGGCTGATCGTTTTCATTGTACTGTTGTTATACTTTACGCTTGTAAAGCAGGTAATAAATAAACAAAAAATAAGTGAGGACACCTTTGAAACAAGGTATCCTCACTTTTTTGACAGAAGAAATATCTAATTTGTTGGAATATCGTATTTGAATACCGAGGTTCCACCATTGTTTGAATTGGTGAATGCAGCATAAGCAACTCCGTTCGGAGCGAAATCCATATAAAGATTTTCAGATTCAACAGCGTCGAGTTGCGTTGGAGCTGTCCAGTCCTGGGTGTCTTCATCAAACGAAACAACAACCGGGAACATACTATCGTCGCGGTACATTAGGAACGGAGTTCCAACAGGAGATATCGCCAGGCTAAACTCTCTTGTAGTAGAGAAGTCAACAGCGATTGGCGTTCCTACTTTGCTCCATGTTTCTGTTGTTGCATCGTATTTTAATACTTTTGGACGATAAATGTCAGCGCCTGATTGGTCATCAGCCACACAAACAAATACATTCCCGTTGCGGTCAACATCCATGTCAAAATCACGCAAGTTACCGGTTGTAGCACCTTTGTCAAGGTAATTTTCTGCAATTGTTGTCCAAGTCCCGTTTTCGTTTTTATAGACAGAGAATGTTCCACTATTGCTATTGTAAACCCCTAAATAAATTACTCCGTTTACATTTACTGCAGTTGGATGATAGGCATAATCAGTAGAAGGTCTTCCCTGCATTGGTATATTTGCAGTCCATGAACTTCCGTCAAAATCAGAAATACTCAACTCGCGACGTGCAAGTATTCCATTCCTTCCATTGTTGTAACAGAACAGCATTGGGTTGCCATCGTCTTTCACTACAACATTGTTATAAGTAACAGCCCCATCGGTAACGCCTTTATTGCCAACATATGACCAGCCTAAACCGTTGTAACTCATTACCGATGCAGATGATGTAGTACTACCTGCATTGTAAGGATCTTCGTTTGTATAGTCGGCAAAGGAAATGAATGGTGTTCCTACCGTATCAAAGGCAATTCTTGGATAAGTAGTTCTTCCTTCAGATATTGTTTCTGATCCTACGTTTTCTAGGTTGGTACCGTTGAGTTTGAATACACCGGCTTTTTCATCATCCGAATCATCCATATCAGGAACATAAACCAGGTAAGGAACATTGGTTATTGGGTTCACACGCATAGAGAACTCTCTTAAATCAGTAGTATCGGTAGCAGCCAGGCTCCAAACAGCAGCTGGAAGATCAGCAACGGTCACCGTGTATTTGGTGTTACTGGTTCCTTCTGAAACAATGTAATCTACAGGTGCCGAAAAATCATTGGCGCTTACTCCGCTTTCCTGTTGTACGTCGTTTACATATACTGTGTCGTTTTCTGAAACTACGAAACGGGCAACTAGAGCAGTTTTGTCAACGTAATCCGGCAACGACACGGAAAAGTCGCCGGTAACTCCATCTACTACATAATCGCTTAAAATGATACCTTCGTTGTCTTCGGCATAAAAGCCAAAACTGGTCATTGTTGCCTCGCCATACACAGGCGGTTCGATTATTGGATCGTCGTCGTCACTACAGGCCGTTACAGTAGCAAGCAAGGCCAGTACATAAAATAAATTGAAGATTTGTTTTTTCATTTTCCTCATGTTTTACAGTTAATAATTCTATTTAATTTATTGATTGAATTTCTTTGTTGTTTTGATTAGGGTCAGGATTTAAAACTGCCTTAATCAGTGGTGTCTGCAATAATTCCTTCTGAATGTTTTCACTAATTGATTCAGCTGTTATCTGTTCGATAATCCGATCAAATTCAGTTAAAAATCTCCAGTCGTTTTCATTGTTAAACAGTTTATTCCGAATGCCGGATGACCAATACGTAATGCTTTGTTTATCGAGGTCCCACTCTTTTACCTGGTTTTGTTTTACATCAGCCAGTTTCAGTTCAAGGTTTTCAGGATGCTGAGCCATCAGTCTTAATTGCTCCAGGGTGGCTTCAATCAAAGTATTCACATCGTCTGGCTTACACGAAAAACGAATGTTTGTCCGGCGCAAATCAGAAGGATATTTGGTTTCACTCATTTGCACACCCACACTGTAGATCATTCCCATTTTTTCGCGCAAAACTTCTAGTAAGCGTGCCTGGATTATTTCTGAGGTGATGTCGTTTAAAAGCTTGGTTTTACTGTAACCGGTAATTTTTTTATTTGATTGAAACACAAGAGAAACAGTGGATTTTGCGTTATCGCCAACGTCTGCAATCAGAGAGGTATCATTTACTGGAGATTTCGGATAAGTATATTGGTAGTCATCGCTTTTACGAATACCGCCAGGTAAACCACCTATGTATTTTTCGATATAAGGTTTAATCTCTTTTAAAGAACAGTCGCCGATAATAACAAATTCAAATCCGGTGGCAGAACTAAATTGTGATTTATAAAGAGGAAGTATCCGGTTTAATTGTAGTTCTTTCTCTAATCTGGTGTCAGTAACTGTTCGTGTAGTGTAGTTATCACCGTTCAGCAAACGGCTTAGGTCTTTGTAAAAAAGGGTGGTCGGAGTTTCATTTCTCGTTTGGTAAGATTCGATGGCCTCACTTTTTGTTTGCTCAAAAGTGGCGGAGTCAATGCGGGGTGAAGTCCATTTGAGATAAAGAAGCTGAAATAAGCTCTCTAAATCTTCGATATTGGAATTAGCACCTATTCCAACTCGTGTTTTTTCGACCATAAAACTTGCGCGTGCGGAGTTGCCGGCAAGAAAACGGCTCAATTCCTGTCGTGAAAAATCACCTGCACCGCTTAAGCCTACAATGGAACGAGTATAAAGACCGGAGATATAGTCGGTACTGTCCAGAGAATATAAACCTCCCTTTTTAAAGCCACTAAGAATCAGGTCGTCAGGAGATAAAGATGATGACTTAAACGTAACAACTGCTCCATTTGACAAAGTGAGCTGGTCGGCATCAATTTCTTCCAGGTGTTTTGTATTTACAATTCTTCCGGCAACCGGTTCTTTTTGTAGCAGATTTTCAGGTACTTTTACAGCATATTGATATGGTTGAATGTTGCTCGTTCTGATGCTGTCAAAAATGGAGATTAAAGTAGTTTTCGAAGGAATTTCGTCTTTTGCTTTGTCAAATGTAGTAATCAGGTAGTGTGTTTTGTTTGGAGCACGCAATTCGTGAAGCTGATTACAGAATTTCGAAGAGTCGATAGCATCGATGTATTTGAGGGCTAACTTATATTCGTCTTTTACTGAAACAATTTTATTGCCAACATAAAAATCGCTGTAAATATCGTTGATTAAATGTGATGATGAGTTAGTTTCTTTTGATTCTGCTTTATGCCTCAGTTTGTTAATGTACATCGTTTTTACTTTTAGTATTTCATCCGATGTAAATCCGTGAACAAACATTTGCTCTGATGCGTTGGCAAAATCTATGATACCTGCTTTAATTTTTGTAGGCGTCAGCTCAACGCTGCCCATTAAAACTCCTTTGCAATTTAAAAATCTACTATATGAATAACTTGCATCCTTGTAAGCAGGATCTGAAAAAGAACGTTCGAGAAACCGTGCTCTTATGAGCAGATTTAACAAAGTACGTTGCAAGTAGGCCGGGTATTCTTTTTCTGTGGCGACAGCGGCAGGTTGTTCGAGCAGCTGAATCACATTTAGTTCAACACCGTCAAGCGATTCGTGGCTGACGGTTTTAATCTCAACTTTGTCATAATCTGAAATAGGATGTTTCGGCAACACGCCATTTAAAGATGATGGCATATCTGAAAAGTATTTTTTTATAGACTTTTTGACTTTAGCTACATCTACATCGCCAGCCACAGCTACAGCCATTATCGAGGGATCGTACCATTTCTCGTAGTAATTTCGTAAATCTTCCAACGGAAAATTTTTAATAACTGCAGTATCTCCAATCGTTAATCGATCACTGTAGCGTGAATTATTCAATAGTTCCAGCAGAAAAGCATTTTGTGCCTCGTACTTTGGCCCCTCTTTTAGCAACCATTCTGAAAGTATAACCCCACGTTCACCTTCCACTTCGTTACTGTCAAGCAAAAGTCCTCCAGCCCAATCGGCCAGAATCATAATGGTACTGTCAACAAAAGCCGGATCGGAAGATGGTAGCTGAAGTTTGTAAACGGTTTCGTTCATTGATGTGTGAGCATTTAAATCGGTACCAAATTTTGCCCCTTTTGATTCCAGAAAAGCAGTAAGTTCATTTCCGGGGAAATGTTTGGTTCCGTTAAATGCCATATGTTCCAGAAAGTGTGCAAGCCCGCGTTGTTCTTCTGTCTCAAACAACGAACCCGATTTTATAAAAAGCCGGTAAACAGCTTCACCTTTGGGTTTCTTGTTGGGATAAATGTAATATGTAAGGCCATTGTCGAGTGTTCCCTTCACCAATTTCTTCGGCGGTTTTAGTTTTTGTGCTGAAGAAAAACTGCCGGAAACAAGTAGTATGCTGAATATTAAAATAAAATTTCTCATTCTGATTGAGTGTGATTAGTTGATCTTTGTGATGGTAAATTCGCGTTGTTTTTCATCGTCTCCCGGTAGTCCCATTGTTAATCCCATTGAGTTGCTTTCAATTCGGATGGTCAGCGAATTGTCCTTTTGTGTGTCGAGTTGATGCGACTTCCACCGGATTCGTACCGGCATATCATAAATACCTGGTAAAAACGCGATTTCGTTGGATGTATTAACTAGTTCAAAATCCACTCCTTGTTGCAACCCTTCGCCAGTTGAAATGGAGTAAGTAACCGTTAACTTCTCAGTTAATGGCCTAGAACTTAAAAAAATCTTGTACTCGGCAACATAATTGGCTTTTGACGAAACCGTTGTTGTGGAAATCTCATCTCTCATAATGTGAATGAAAGCATGATCATAAGGTTTAAACTCATCTTTACCACAAGAGAATAACACCGGGATTAATAGAAATAAAAAGATATATTTTGATGTTTTCATAACTGTATTTTAATTGTACGACGGGTTTTGTTTCATTCGGGTGTTGGTGTCCATTTCTTTTTGTGGAATGGGTAGTACAAAAAAGTCACTTGGATATTGCATTTGCCTGACCGAAGAATTTGTCGCAGCCGATCGGATCAAATCTTGTTTTCGGCGCGTAATATCAAAAAACTGATGTCCTTCAAAACAAAGTTCTTTGGCGCGTTCGGTTTCTATTGTTTTTGCCAGTTGGTCGTGACTTTCGTCCAGTGTAATTTCCGAAACATCGGTTTGTAGTCCTCGGGCTATAATTGCTTTTACATCAGCAGCTGCTTCGCCTAACATATTTTTGTTCAGGTAAGCTTCTGCCCGGTTTAAGTACATTTCGGAGCAACGTAATACAAAAGGGTCGTAATGTTTGTTCTCTTCCGAAACATCAGCCGTTATGTAGTATTTCTTGCAAACTGGCGAGCCACTTTCGTAGGTCAGCAGTTGCAGGCGTATGTCGTTGGAATTATTGAACAAACTGATCAATGTATCTTCGGGTACTGCAGCTGGTGAAACCGGTGCATAAAATGTTGCAAGCGACGAATTCTTCAGCGTTCCGTTGAATCTGAAAATGTTTTCGCTACCGGCCTTCAGTTCGTTGTACATACCCAGGTAATCGTCGCCATATGAAAGAGGAAATTTCTCAATCAGTTTTGTTGAGAATTCAATCACTTTGTCCCAGTCTTCCATGTATAAATAAACCCTCGATAAGAGTCCGTAAACGGCGTCGGGAGAAGCGTAGTAATTCTCACGTGCTGAAGTCCCTTCGAAATATTGCAACGAATTTTCAAGGTCTTCAATAATCTGATTATATACCTGTTTTACCGTGTTTCTTGCCAGGTTGGCGTCAGCGCCCGGAGTTTTTAATACAATTGGAATTCCCAGGTGTGAAGCATCTTCGGTGTAGTTGTATGGCTGTGCGTAAACCCGGCACAAATCGAAATGTCCAAGAGCTCTTAAAAACAAGGCTTCTGCCATTATTCGGTTAAGTTCTGCTTCCTGCCCGGGGAATTTTTCAACCAGTGCTGGTTGGTATTCGATAATATTGTTGGCATTTGCCAGTGCTTCGTATATGTAACGCCAGATATATCCAACAGTGGCAGTTTCCTCTCCGGGAGATGAGATAAAGTTGTATTGGTTAACCATGTCGCCGTCTCCGGAAACAGAGCTAAGATGAAGCATATTTCCGGTTACTTCCGAATATTTTAGGAATTCGGAACTGTAATAGGAATAAAATTTACTGTAGGTTCCGGGCAGCGCAGCGCGTATTCCTTCCATATCTGAGAACAGAACAGGAATAGATGTCCGGCCAATGGGATCAACTTCCAGAAAATCACAGGCATTCATACTTCCCATAATGAATGCGATGCTTATGTATTTTATTATTTTGTTTTTCATTTGTATCTACTTTGTTTAAAAGGACACCGTTGGAAGATATTTCCAGTCGATTCTTATTGGCCGACAATTGGAAACTTCGTTAGTGCTCTTGTCATATTTCTTTTAAAAGGTCAGGTTAAGATTTAACGAATACATTTCTTCCAGCGGATAGCCTCTCATTAGCTGACGGTACGAGTTCCTGGATTTGCTGTCGTGGCGGGTCCAAAGTCCAAGGTTATCGCCGATTAAACTAATGCTGGCCTTTTCAATTCCTATTCTTTCCATGTAATGTTTTGGCAGATCATAAGTTAGTGCGATGTTTTGCAGTCGCAGGTTTGTTTTTTCATACAAAAAGCGCGTTGAATTCATCGTGGATTTTGTGGAGACTCCCCAGATGGGTTTCGGGTTGAGTGCAATGTCTCCTGGTTCTTTCCAGTAGTCTAACTGATTAACCGACTGGTTTTGCGACATGATGTTCAAGCCATCGGAAACTACGTCGCGGGCATAGTGACTAAATGCATAGCCGCCTATTTCGAAGTTGAATAACATCGACAGCGTAAAGTTTTTGTAACCAACGGTATTGGTAAAACCACCTGTTAAATCGGGTGTTGATGATTTGCCTGGTACTCTGTTATCGTAGCTGTAAGTTCGGGTGATGTTTCCATCTTTGTCGTACCAAAGTGGTGCCCCGTCACGTGGGTCAACTCCTGCCCAGCGTACCAGGTAATAAGTATCAATACCTTCACCTTCTTTCCAAAGTTTTTCGTTTACTGTTTTTACAATTCCTTCATACAACTTGAGTAAAGTATTCTTGTTGTGAGAAAGATTAATGCTTGTTGCCCAGAACAGATTGGGTCTGCTCATCCATTCAAAATTGATCGTGGCTTCGTAACCCCTGTTTCGTATTTCTCCAATATTGCGGGTGATACTTGTGCTTCCGGTCGTTCTTGATACGTCAATACTGCTAAGCAGGTTGGTGGTTTTGTTGTTGTAATATTCTGCGTCAATATCAATAAAGTCCAGTAACCTGATTCGGAATCCGATATTTGCCATGTGAGTTGTTTCCCAGCTTAATGTTGGCTGCGGACTACTGTTCATGACAGTCCCCTGCTCGTTGTAGTAATTGTAGGTGTCTCCATAAGAGTAAACACCCAGCGCTTCCTGGCTTCCCAATCGCGAGTTCCCGTTTGTGCCATAACTGGCTTTGAATTTCAGGATATCAATTGTTTTACTATCAAAAAACGCTTCGTTGTGGATGTTCCAGGAATAGCCCAAAGAATAAAATTTTCCCCAGCGGACATCTTTTCCAAACGACGAATTACCATCGGCACGAGCATTTAAAGTCAGGTAATAACGTTTGTCGAAAGAATAACTCATTTGTCCAAAGAAAGACATCGCGTGGTCGGTGTCGGCACTGCTTGATCCAAAGTCTTCCACAGCATACGAAACCTCTTTAATATGATCGTTTATAAAGCCTTCGCCTCTGGAACTGGTTGATCTGTAATTTTTAGAATTGACCTCCATTCCGAGCAGTGATGAAACGGAATGTTTCCCAAATGTTTTCTGATAATTTAGACGGTTGATGTTGGTAACAAGTAGCGTATTCATATGCGAGCGGTAGGCTTCTCCTACCGGTGTTCCGTCTGAGTCCATTCCCGACCAGTTAGTACGCGCCATGTATTGGTCTTCGAACCGGCTTTGGAAATCCATTCCCAACTGCGATGTAAGTTTTAAACCTTCTGTTATTTTATAACTAAGCATGAAATTTGCATTTGACATAAAAGCTCTTTGACGGTAGTCGTTCTGTTCGCGTTCTGCCACACTGTTGAAAAACTTCTTTGTTACCCAATTCGGTTCTCCGTTGGTTAGTTTTCCGTCAATAATTTTGTTGTAAAGCCGGTAGGTCCCGTCAGAATTATAAGGACTGTAAATAGGAAGGAACTCATAATAATCTTCGCCCATATTAAAAATATCATCGATGGTGTAGGAGGCTGATAAAATAAATGAAGCTGTAAGTTTATCGCTTACAAATATTTCATTATTTGTGCGGAATGAATACCGGTCGGTGGTATTTCCTTTGATGGTTTGTTGCTCCTTGTAATAGCCACCTGAAATGAAAAAGGTTGATTTTTCACTTCCTCCATTCAGCGTTAGATTCAGCAGTTGATTGCTTCCCATACCGTAAAATACATCGCTCCAGTCGGTTGAGGTGGAGCTGTATTGATTCATATCGTTATCCTGAAACGGGAAGTATTTCATATCCAGACCTGCATTTTGGTAGGCGACTTTTGCCAGTTCCAGGTACTGACTTCCGTTCATCGTTTTTACTTTTGTTGATTCATCAATCCTGGAAACGCCGTAGCGGGCGTTGACTGTTAGTTGAACCGGAGCATCTTTTCTTCCCTTTTTGGTAGTAACTAAAATAACCCCATTGGCTCCGTTGGCCCCATAAATGGAGGTAGCTGTTGCATCTTTTAATACAGTAATCGATTCAATGTCGTTAGGATTTATACCCGCCAGCGGAGAAACAGATGTTTGAACCCCCGGAATTAAGTTTGTATTTCCTCCGGTATAAATAGGAGTACCATCAATTATCCACAAAGGTTCATTGGAGGCGGAGAGTGATGCAGCTCCTCTTATTCGTGTAGTGTAGCGGGTACGGGTTGTTGCAGGTGAGTCTGTGTTGGGTTCTATCTTTAAACCGGGAACAATACCATCCAGTAGCGCATCGATGCGGGTGGCCGGCCGGGACTTTATTTGCTCGGCATTTACCTGATAAGCCGAACCTACCATGTCTGATCTTTTTTGAGCGGTTCCGTATGCTCCTTTTATGGTAACGTCGGCAATCGAAATTTCATCTGTTTCCATTGTCACGTTAATTAATAGTTGATTACCTACTTGAATTCTTTGGGTTTTTAATCCGATGAATGAAAACTCAATATAGGTTTCAGGCATTAAACGACCTTTAATTTCGTAATGTCCGTTTGCATCGGTAATCGTACCCTGGTTTGTACCTTTGATCCATATGCTTACACCTGGAATGGGAGCTCCTGCTTGATCCGTGACTGTTCCTTTTACCGGATGCGCTTCCTGCCTGGCTTTGACCAAAGCATCTTCTTCTTTTGGCGTTTTGGAAAGAATTACAATTTGCCGGTCGTGTACTTCATAGTAATTGTTTGTACCGTTGAAAATCTCATCCAGTATTTTGTCCAGTGGTTCATTTTTATACTTCACATTCACCTTGCGGTTAAGGTCAACGTTGTTTTCACTGTAAACAAAAATGTAATCACTTTCGCTTTCAATTTGCCGAAATACGTCTTTAAGGATAGTATTCTCGGCATTTATATTGAACTTAGTTTGTTGCGAATAACCATCGGCAGCTACCGAGGCCATTGTAATGCAAATAAGCAGTGTCAATAATTTCATTTTTAATAAAAAATTTGCACTCCATATATAGGAGCGCGGGTCCCATTTCCTCTTTTTTTTCATACTTTTATGAATTATCTATACTTACCTTTTAGATAGTGATTTACAATGTGATGGAGAATGAGGGCCGAATCTCGTTCTCCATTCTTTTTGTTGTTATTTTTTTTCTTGCTTTGAGGCAGATACTTTGATTTTGTTTCCGTCGATCTGGTAATTGGTGTTGGTTACTTTTGCGAGTATCGACAAAACTTTATCCAGTGATTCTTTTAATTCCAGTTTTCCACTTAACTTATAGGAACTTTGTATTACTTCAGAATTGTATTCAAACTCTACATTGTAATAGCGTTCCAGTTTGTGAGTTACATAGGTAAGGTCAACATTCGAAAACTCGTACCAGCCTTCTCTCCATGATGTATAAAGTTCCGGTTTCTCTGTTTTCTCCAAAACAATATTGTTGTTCTCTTCATTATAGAGAGCTTTTTGCCCAGGAGCCATATACGTTTCTTTGCCAAAAAGAGATCTATTCTCTGTCAGTGAAATCTTACCTTCTAGCAAAACTGCTTCTGTGTATCCGTCATTGCGGTAAGCACTTACATTAAACTTTGTTCCATAAACCTTTACATTAATATTGTGTGTTGAAACGATAAATGGTTTTTCAGTGTTTTTGCTTACTTCAAAATAGGCTTCTCCTTCAAGAAACACTTTACGGGTTTTCCCCGAAAACTGCATCGGGAAAGCAAAACTGCTTCCAGCATTCAGCCACACTTTTGTTCCATCTGC
The DNA here is from genome assembly GCA_047975435.1 of Draconibacterium sp. Classification (GTDB taxonomy): domain Bacteria; phylum Bacteroidota; class Bacteroidia; order Bacteroidales; family Prolixibacteraceae; genus Draconibacterium. The sequence continues at coordinate 27,447 of JBKEDN010000052.1, forward strand.
TAAAAGAAGATTGCTTTCTTCGCCGTATGGAACTATTACTTTGTTTAATTCTTCTTTTTGGGTGGTTTTTAGTATAGGTTTTTCCACTGGAACAATGCTGTCGCGATTGATCAGTATTGCTTGCTTGTTTTCCAAAACGGTTAGTGTCGACTTTGCTTCATTTAAAGCAACTTTATTCCCATTTGGAAGAACCAGTGTAGATTTTTGAACCTCTGGTTTGCCAGTCGTATTATTGCTTTCGAAATACCAGTTAGTTTGCCGGTAGTTGTTCCAATACCATCCGCCTGCTAAAATAAGAAGTGCGATTACGGCTGCGGCTACAATTCGGTACCAGGGAATTATTCGGGGTGTTTTGTTCGCATCGCTGAACTGTTTTAGTTCGCCCCAAAGCCTGGCTTTCTTCGTCGTATCCAGCGGACTCTCAGTGACCTCAAAAACCTCAATGATTTTCTTTGCCTGAATCATGCTTTCTCTTTCTTGCGGATGTTTATCCAGCAAAGTATTCCACGATGCTTTATTTTGCTTGTTTACTTCCAAAACAAAATCACGGTCGTGCAACAAGTCATCGACAGAAAATCCAGTGTAATTTTTATTAATTGACATTTTTTGCCTTTGTTTTATATCAATTATAAGGCAGCTCGTTTTATTTTGTGACAAAAAAGATTTAGAATTTTATCTTATGTTTTTCAAAAAAATAAAAAGTAAAGGAGCTATTTTTGACGGAATACTTTTCTTTAGTGTTTGGATGGTCCTGGAAATCAATTGCCTGGCTGTATCATAAGAGATCGACATTAGTTCGCATATTTCTGGATAGTCGAAACCACATGTAAACTTATAATACAAAATCTCTCTTTGTCTTGGGTTTAATAGTTGAAGTGCTTCAGAGATTAGTTTTGTTTTTTGGGCAGTTTCTTCATCGTGGATTATTTGATCTTCAACAGAAAAGGTTATATCAAATCCATTCTCTTCAATGTCATATGAAATTGGAGTTAGCTTTTGTCTTATTTTCAAGGCACGGATTAGTTTTCTCCGGAATGATTTTAAAAGGTATAGCCTGATGTTATCAGTGGATCCTAAGCCTTTTCTGTTACGGATAAGATCAAAGAAAATATCTTGGATGGTGTCCAATACAATGTCCTCATCAGTAGTAATTTTTTTCCCATAATTGAATAAAAAATCTACATGATAATGATAAACATTTGACAGAGCATATTCTTTACCCTTTTTAAAATCCTCCCAAAGATTAGAGTCGTCTTTCATAACAGATGCTTCCAATATGTAAAGATAGAAATAGATTAAAATTAGGTTGAGAAACAGTGTTAAGGGATATTGTTAATTTTAGATTTAATAAAGATTGTTGTGACGGAAAAGTGTATATATGTTCTGTAACAATTTTATGTTTATTTAATCGTTTCAAGCTATCTTTGATAGGTATCGCTTACCAGGGACTGTAATTGGTGTAGCGCTCACAACTTATTAACTAAACCGGCTATGACAAAGAAAATATTCCTTGAACCTATTTTAATGCACTGCTTGCCTCTTAGTTTTTTCGTGTTATGGTGTCTTCTTAATTTCTTACGGAACATGTGTTAGGCGCAATAAATAAACCAATAAAATAAAATGCAATGAAACGAATTTTTTTAGCACTTGCTGCAATAATACTGGCAGCTCAGGTAAATTCCCAAACACAGTTTAACGGACTAAACATGAACATGGGAAACATCTATCGTATCTCAAATGCGGAGACACGGTCGATAAGTCCTGAAAATTTTACGGGCGAGAAAGGGAAAGGCGGAATGGCTTCGCTTGACGATAAAGGAGTAAGAAACAAAGCAAATGCGGCTGATGTTGCCCGCGATCTCGGACAAGGCTGGAAAGTGAATCCGTTTATTATTATTAAGCCGGGCGAAACTTTTACGCTGGCAGAAATTGACGGATCAGGTTCTATTCAGCATATCTGGATGACACCCACCGGAAACTGGAAATTCTCTGTTATCCGTATGTACTGGGACGATGAAAAAGAACCTTCGGTAGAATGTCCAGTGGGCGACTTCTTTGCAATGGGCTGGAACGAATATGCCCCGCTTTCATCGCTGGCTATTTGTGTAAATCCGGGTAGTGCTTTTAACTGTTACTGGCCGATGCCGTTTCGTAAAAAGTGCAAAATAACCATGGAAAATATTAACGACAGGGATGAAATGAGGTTGTATTACCAGATCGATTACACGCTGACAGAAGTTCCGGATGACGCGGCATATTTTCATGCTCAATTCAGAAGGACTAATCCGAATTCAACTTCTGTGCACACATTGCTCGATGGAGTAAAAGGACAGGGGCAGTATGTGGGAACCTACATTGCCTGGGGTGTTAACAATAACGGCTGGTGGGGAGAAGGTGAAATCAAGTTCTTTATGGATGGCGATTCCAAATTCCCGACAATTTGCGGAACGGGTACCGAAGATTATTTTTGTGGCTCGTACAATTTCGACAGAGGCGGGCAATACAAGGAGTTTTGTACGCCTTATGCGGGTTTGCACCAGGTTATTCGGCCCGATGGTGCGTATAAATCGCAACAGCGTTTTGGACTGTACCGTTGGCATATTCTTGATCCGATTCGTTTTAAAAAGGATCTGAAAGTTACCATTCAGGATCTCGGATGGCGTCACGGAGGTAGATATCTTCCGCAGAAATCGGATATATCTTCAGTTAGTTACTGGTATCAAACGGAGCCGCATGCTGTTTTTCCCGAGCTTCCTTCGTGGCAGGAACTTGAAGTAAACTAATTTTAAGATGATGCGATTTTTGAAAATTGTACTAATCTGGGCTGGGGTGGCTGGACTGGTTTCCTGTGTTTCTAATGCCCGGAAGCAAAACTCTAATAACGAAACATTAAAAAGTTTTGAAATGGGAACTTATGACTACGATGTTGCTTTTTTTCAAAAAAATAAAGTTGAATACATTGAACTGACAGTTGATGGCTCTGCCGCAAGGGTACTTATTGCACCCGGCCTTCAGGGAAGGGTGATGACTTCTACCGCCGGGGATGATGATGGGAAAAGTTTTGGATGGATCAATTATGATCATTTCGAATCGGGTAAAATTAGTGAGCAGTTTAACCCTTTTGGCGGCGAAGAGCGACTTTGGCTCGGGCCCGAAGGCGGTCCTTTTTCCATCTATTTTAAAGCGGGGGCAGAACAGGTCTTTGCCAACTGGGTGGTTCCCAAAGAACTGGATACAGAAGGTTTTAAAATAGTTGAACAGAGTTTGAGTAAAACGCTTTTTCAGAAAGATTTCTTGATTGAGAATGCCTCCGGAACTACGATGGATATCGGAATACAGCGCTCTGTGGAAATTCTTTCGAAAGAAGCTACTGAGCAGGCTTTGGGCAAGACTCTGAACGATAATTTAAGTTTTGTTGCTTTTGAATCAGTTAATACTTTGTCAAACCTGGGGACGAACAACTGGAATACTTCTGACGGAGTGTTATCGCTGTGGATGTTGTGCATGTTTAACCCTTCAGAAAAAGGAGTTGTGTTTATTCCATATAAAACCGGCAGTGCCGATGAACTGGGGAAAATTGTTACTGATGACTATTTTGGCAAGGTTCCCAACGATCGTTTGATTGTAAAAGGCGGAACGATTTTCTTTAAAGTGGATGGTAAGTACCGAAGCAAAATTGGTGTTCCTTCATTGCGGGCCATGCCATTTTGTGGAAGTTACGACCCCGCTGGAAAAGTGTTGACTTTGCTGTGGTATTCACATTCCGAAACGCAGGGAAAGTATGTGAATTCGGTGTGGGGCGATCAGGACGATCCTTTAAGTGGTGATGTGGTAAATTCGTACAACGACGGGCCAACTGAAGACGGAGCAGTTATGGGGCCGTTTTACGAAATAGAAAGTTCGTCGCCCGCTGCGATGTTAAAACCTGGTGAGAAGCTGACTCATTCGCAACGTATTTTTCATATTACCGGAGACGAGAAATATCTCGGAGAGATTACTGAGTCGCTGTTTAATCTTTCAATCGATGAAATAAAAAAGGCTTTTTAAAAAGAGAATAGAACTTAAACCGGAACACTCTCTGGTAGATTAGTCTAAAAATGATCAATCTGATTGAATACAAAAGTAAAGATCGTTGGAAATAGGCGGTCTTTATTTTTGTATTCCTCATAGACTTTTCTACTTCCGGTGTTGGTTTATTAATTCTCACTTCCCAAAAATAAAAATAGGTGTAATTAAGTTGGTGCAATTCAGGTATTTGTTGTAATTTAAAGACAGTTTTGTATTTATTTTAAACAGAAGTAAAATAAAGCCAACCATTATGAAAACCCTACGAGTTAAAACTCCCAAACGTGTGGGTAATTTGTATTCGCCTGAAGCACAACAACCAAAGGTAAAGCCATTGTTTTCGGATAATCGTCCGGAGGCGGCAACACAACGAAAGTTCAATGCGATGGCAAGACAAAGTTCGGCTCATTCAGAAGCTGTTCAGTTAAAACAGATGCTTAATTCTGAAGTCAACCCGGTGCAGAAAGTAAAAGATGAAGACGAAGAATTGCTTCAGGGAAAGTTTGTTACAACACAACTACAGAAAATAGAGGAAGAAGAACCATTGCAAGGTAAATGGTTGAGTGCAGAGAGGCCAAAAACACCGGAGAGAAGCAACACTGGGAATGTTGTTCAACTGGCAATAAAAAACCGGGATGAATCGGCGCAGGTTAACGCATGGGTTACTGCCAATGCCAATAATCAACTAAGCCGGCTTTCTCCGGATTCGGTGACGGATGCACCCTTGAGTAAGGCTGTACGTTTGCGCTGGTTCAGTGTGGTAATAAGCGGAAAGGAATACCTGGTTGGGCTCAATATTCATTATGGGGGCGCTTTTGGCGCTTTATGGGTGAAGAACAACAGCACCCAGGAAACAAATGAGTATCATCCTCACGCTGCGCCTCAACATGGCTTGAATCCTGCAACTCTGTCTGCACTCCAACTTCATATTTACGAGTACGATCCGGTTTTGCACTATAAAGCTACACATCCCGAACCCGACGATGGAGATTGGGATGCACAATTTTCCGGATAATAAAATCTTATCATTTACGGGTGAATGGTTTGAGAATTTCAATTAAGCTTGATACACCAGTCATCATCAAATCTTTTACTGAAACCATTAAATAATATGGCCAACCTTTCAAAAATATCAAAAGAGAAAACAACTATTTCTTCGCATGTACAGGCAAACTCATCCAAATCAAAAAGAGCAGGAGATTCCGGTGTTTTAATTGACGATAGGCGCCCCGAAACAAAAATGCAGGCCCAATTGGGAAAAATGGCCCAAAATCATGTCGGCTCAAGTGGAGCGGTGCAACTTAAAAGAATGGGCAATGCTTCGGTAGCACAACGTCAGGAAAACAAAACTGGTTTACCGGACAATTTGAAATCAGGGATCGAAGGAATTTCCGGCTATAGCATGGATGATGTAAAGGTTCACCGTAATTCCGGAGAGCCGGCAAAAGTGCAGGCTCATGCATTTGCTCAAGGTTCGAATATTCACCTCGCACCCGGACAGGAAAAACATTTGCCGCACGAAGCCTGGCATGTGGTTCAACAAAAACAGGGAAGAGTGCAACCGACTATGCAAATGAGAGGGGCGGTGAATGTAAACGACGATCCCGGTCTTGAGAAAGAAGCCGATGTGATGGGGGAAAAGGCATTGCAGATGAAACCAACGCCGGGTGTCGTAGCTAAAAAGAAAAGCTCATTAAATCCGATTCAACGAGTGAAAAATGAAGACAAACGCCCGGAAACCGACTTGCGAATAACAGAATTAAAGAAGGAGGTAATTAACATTTTAACCATCATGAAAGAGCTTGGCGAAGATTGGGAACTTAAATATGGAGAAAAGGGGAAAGAAAAGGCACGTTCAAAAGCTAAAGATTTGCTGGAAGGCAAGAAAACGGATTACCAGGCAGAGATTAGAAGAGCTGCGTTGAAGCAGTTGTGGGGACAGCTTAGCACCGAACAAAAAATAGAAATGATTGGTGAAGCCGCAAAACTTGGGTTAGAGGGAGTAAAAGCAGTTGGACAGAGTTCGCTGGGTTTGTCGGAATTACCCGATTTCTCAGGAGGCTCAAAACCGAAAGAAAAAGAGAAGAAAAATGAAAGAAAACCTCGCTCAGAAAGAAAAGAAGAATCAGATTCTGATGAAAGTTCTCTGAGCGTGAGTTGGCTGAGTTCGTTGGATTCTGAAGATTTGGAATTGTTGTACAATATGAACAAGAAACGTAAAAAGTTACTTGATAAAATTGCCGAAGCAAAATCGGAAATTGTTGAAGGGGCAGGGGATATTGGCGAACGTGTTGGGTCTGAAATCGGTAAACTCAGAGACGAAGTGGATTTTGATAAACGAATGAAAGCGCAACGACAGGCATTTTTGGTAGCCCGAAAGCGATATGAAATGCTGAAAGCTGTGATAGAGGAGAATGATGATGTTGCTCGCTACCAAAATGAGTTGGATGCTTTGTTTTTTGCCATAAAGAATAAGTTACATGGCCCTGCTATGGTTTACTCTGGGAATGGTTTAAATGATGAAGGACGAAAACGGCATCCCGGAATATGTAAGGATGCAATTATTAATTTGAAACTTAGCACGCCGGTACTACGTGGGGGAGTTGTGGAAACTGCCAGTAACGCATTCTCAGCTATTGGCAGCCTTGTGTACGAAGCAGTTAGAGGAATGAATCCCGATCAGGATCAGATTGACACAGCTAAAACTGACCTTGTGAATGAAATTAACCGTGTTGCCGGAAAATCGTGGGGTAGTTTTACTTTCTGGGCATTCACTCCCAGCGGTGTAAGTAAAATAAAAAAAGATATGCCGCGTGATAAACCTTCGGACGAACAACTGAGTTGGGCAAAACAAATTGCTGCTGAAGCTGCCGCGATGGAAAGTAAAAATCGTTCTCCCGAAACACAAATATTTTACGATGCCATTGCAAATGTAGAAACCAATGACCTGACTAATATCCAGAAATCGATTTCTATCATACGGGAAATTGGAAGTAAATTGGGTTAATCATTAATGATTTCTGGCTTGGCAAAACAGAAAACCCCGCGATTGATATAGGCCCGGAAACAGTTCTTCAAAAATGAACGATTAAAATAGAACAGAAGTTGGTGACAGATAAATTTTTCAAACACAAAATTAAATCCTATGAAGTTTTTTTACCTGCTAATTTGGTTTAGCTACTTGCTGTTGATTGCGACAAACGTAAAAGCAAACGATTTTTTACAACCTCCCGTAAGTGATAAACCGCTTGAAATTCAGGTTAGCCTGTTTATCAATAAAATATTTAACATCAACTCGGTTGACGAAACCTACCAGATTGATGGATATCTTGAGTTTGTTTGGTACGATGAGCGTGTTAAAAATTTTGATGGAGAACCCCTGAAGAACACTGTGATTTTTGAAAATGATCTGGCTGCCGGATTAATGAACTCAAAACTATGGGTGCCGGCTTTTGAGTTAATGAATATCCAGGGGAGTATTGAAACTCCCAATATGAGTCTGGAACTTCATCCAAACGGAAAAGTAGTTTACGACAAACGTTTTTTTGGAACCTTTGGCACCACAATGAATTTTAGGAGTTTTCCTTTTGATAACCAGGTTTTTTCGCTGATTTTGGAGGCTTTTACTTTTGATGTCAGGTACCTGGTTTTTACCAAACCGCACATATTCCCGGAGCTGGGTGAAAACCCAAAGGTGTTAAATTCCTGGACAATCAGAGATATACGAACCAGGTTAGAAACGGATATTTATGACAATCCGGAAGATCCCGAAAATCCCGAACTTACCTATTCGAAAGTAGTTTTTGAGGTTGAAGCCGACAGGATGACGGGTTATTATCTGTGGCAGGTACTTTTGCCGCTGTTTATCATTATTATGGCTTCGTTTGTTATTTTCTGGATCAACGATTTTGGAACCCAGTTGGGCGTAGGTTTTACCTTAATGTTAACAGTGGTTGCCTTCAACTTTTATTCAGCATCTATATTGCCGCAACTTCCTTATCAGACATTTATTGAAACCATTATTATAGTGGGGTATGTTTTTATTTTTATGGGAATATTGTCCGTAATTGTAAATTTCAGGTTGTATGATAAATCGAATAAAAGCCCTCTTTTGCGGGTGTTGCGCTATCTTGTCCCGGTGATGTTTTTTACAGTTATCTTCATTTTATATTTTGTATTCACATAAGGAAGAATTTTTCTTACGGCCTGTTTTTCGGAACACTTTTCCCGCTTTTGTACCACGAGTGAATAAGCCATCCTAATATACTGCCAAAGATTAAAGCAATAAACAGGATGCCTATGTTGGAACCTTCGCTGGAGGCTCCAATCATATCAATGCCCGGCGAAAGATAAAACCAACAGCTGATGGTTAGAATAAAAACGACAAACGAAAAAAACTGAACTATTTTTATGGCATTACGAATGGATTTTCCTCCAATTTTGAAACGCTCGATGTACAGTGAAAAGAAGTAGAATAAGGCGATGGTTGCCAATGCAATAACCCAGCACCACCGGAAAATATTCCCATAAATGTCCCAGCGGACAAAGATGCAATTGCAGATAATTGAATTATTCAGTCTGTTTCTTTTGTCGATGCTTACAGAACTGGAATAGGGTTGCCACTCGTGCCAAATAATCGACGAATCGCGGTAACCCGCTACCGAATCGGCGTTAAACCGGCAGTCGCAGGTAGTTGAATCGATAAGGTTGGTATAGTATTCCAGATCAACCGCAACAGCCCATTTAAAGTCTTCTATAAATATTTTCAGGTACTGGCGCCAGTCAATGTCAGGAAGGGTGTCGCGGATAATCATTTTCTGATCGGTAATCAGTGTATCTATTTCAAGTAGTGCGGCTCCCATGGCATCCCACAGTTCCGGTCTTCCATCGTCGTAGCCCAGCCCACGTACGGCCACTCCTCCCAGGTTTTGATCCAAAGCCCACAGGTATTTCTCGTACAAACTCTGGTCGTTGTCGTACCAGATTTGCATATTTCGATCCGGCGTTTTTCCAATCACATTCAAGTAGGCCGCCACTTGCCGGCGGTCAAATCCGGGCAAAATACTTTTTCCCAACTCATCGGTATTCAGGTAGTTTTCAACCACCGACTGGTACGTCAGGTTTGTAGTTGCTGTGTTTCTGAGTTGTCCTTCAAAGTCCGCTACATTCCAGCCAATACCGAGGTAAGATAAAGTAAGGATGAGCCTGGGTGCCGGAATACCAAAGTTTTGATAGCTGTTGATGGTACTTTCTATCGAACGGTCGCCGTATTTTTTACTGGGATAAAGCGGGCTTAAAGCGCGTGAAATATCAACTCTTCCATCAATCATGCGATCGGTGAGCACATAATAATAATCAACAAAGCTACTGAGCTCCTTAAAATTATACGCACTTATTTTATCGATACTTGCCTGGTTGGTAATGGCTGGGATGGAAAGCGAAACAACAAAGGAATCACTTTTGGCCTTCAAATGAGTACTGAGATGGTTTATAAAAGCCGTAAAGTTTTGGCTTTCATTAATAGCAACATCTTCAAAATAAATATTAATTCCCGTTAGCGGGTTTCGCTTAATAAGCGAGTCCAGTTCTTCGGTAAGTGTATCCCAGGCTTTATTGTTTTTTAGAAACCTGCTGATTTCTGAGGGCATTTTGCTGTAAACAGTCAGGTGGACAGCACAGTTCGCATTACGGGCATAATCAATCACTCCCTGTGGAGCTTCAAAGTTTTTTATGTAATTGGGCTTTGCACATTTTCCGGAGGCGGATAGTTCATAGCCGTACAGATTTAATACCGACAAATAGTTATACGAGTACCGCTGGAATTCCTGTTTCATCCAGGCATTGTGCCAACCAATTGTTTTAATTTTTTTGTGAAGTTTTAGCTGGTGGTCGGTATAAAACGTGGTGTCGCCACTCACAAGCGTATCACTAAAAAGATGGTTTTCAGTACTGTTTTGCCATGTTTTAACCGGGAGTAAGCGTTTTTCAATTTCATCATCAAATGCTTGTTCGTCGGCAGTGTTTTCCTCGTCTTTTGCCTGAATTACCGCCGAGATAACCGTTTTAAGTGAATCGCGGGCTTCTTTTGAGGTTTTCTGATTTGAAGCCGCTTCTTCAAAAATCGCTTTGATGTCACTTGCATTGAGCTCGCCCTGTCGGTCAAGGCTGTCGAGCTGCATCATAATCTCGCTAACGGTGGCGGTATCAATTTTCAGGTCCCCTTTTTCTATCAATTCCAGCATGTATTCGTAAACACGCTCTTTTTCTTTCCTGTTTCTGTTATCCTTAAACTTGAACGGTTTAACGATCTTTTGCAAAAGCCCTTTGGTGGAATCCTGAAAACTGGTAGTATCCTGTAATTTTAGTGTTGACGGCGAAATCTCGGTTTGAGCGTCTGCTATCGTGCAAAAAAATAAGAGCGCAAGCAGTAGCAATAAAATACCGGGGCCTTGCCCGTGCTTCTTTGTATGTACTTTTCTGTCCTTCACTTTTGTTTGTTTTCGGTGTTATATTTCAAATCCAGTCAACATGAATTGGTTTTTCCATCCACATCAGTTTAATGGTATTAAATTTCCATGGTATGGTTTGCATCAATACGTCAACCCCCTTTTTTTCCACTTGTAAGTGATAAAATTCTTCTTTGAAAGTGAGTATGCCTTCGCGTTGAAGAAAGGTTTCCTGTAACCCTTCAGGAGAAGAATTCCTGACTTTCTCCCAATTATGGATCATTCCGTGCAACAAACTTTGTGTCATTGTTTTTTCCTCTTCACTTAGTTCTTCAACTGGAGTTAAATGTATTTCAGCCGGAATACCCGTTAGTAGTTTGTTTAAAACCATTTCGTACTCAGGATATTCGGTTTGGTTGTAAACAAGAAACTGTAACAGGTAAACTGCCCTGTTTCGGTATTCATCGTTTACAAACATGCCTTGCCCGGTGTATTTTAAGCTCTCGAAAAGACGCGCCAAAAACGGCCATACAAGTACCAGTCCTGCATTGTAAACTACTGTTGTTATTTCAGAAACCGAATCATTTGTTTCCATTTTATAAGGGATAATTGTTTTTTGGGTATGCGCATTCTGCGATGTTTTTTGGGGTAAAAGGCCCAGCAATGCCGAAGGAAAAACGATATTCCCCGTTGGCGCAAATTTTTGAATGACAGCATGTACCTTTTGCAGAATATTTCTCCAGCTCACCACTTTTATGGTTTCTTCCAAAAAACTTAAAAACCTGCTGTGAAATAAGCTGACGGAAGCCGGTGGATGAGGCGTAAAATAGCGCAGAGAGAATTTATAGACCTCTTCGCGCCAGCTTGCAGGAGTTGTTTCCCTGAAATAAAAATAGGGAGTTAACGACAGGTATTCCTGTAACAGGGTTTTTACCTCCTGTCTTTGGTCGGGCCAATGTGCCAGAATTGCACTGTCGTTCCATTTATAAAGTATTTCCGATAAGTGCTTGTTGTCGAATACCGCCGCAGATAGAAGTTCTTTCAGGTCATTTTTCTCTTTTTCAGGAATAATATTAAGCGCAGATTTGGTTTCAGGTATTTCTTTTTCTTCGTTATACGTTTTTTTGCTGAGTTTCCAGCTTTCTTTTAAAACAGAATTTTGATTTACAATTGTTTCAAAATTTCGGATAAAACCGGCCGGCGTATTTTTTAGTAATAAAGGGAAGAGTTGCTCATCGGTGTTAAGAAGCAAAACACGCTCTGCAAATACAGTTTCTGCTTCGGGTTGTACGTCATTTAATTCAAACAGTAATTCACTTTCCGACTCCACTTCCGACCACCAGGGCAAATATCCCGTTTGCGCATAAAAAAGTAATATGGAAAGATAAAAGCTTGTTCCTTTGCTGTGCTTTCGGTTGGTTTCGGAAACTTCGTCTTTTGTTTTGTCCTGATTTTCAGTTTGCTCTTTTGAATTCAGGTTCATTTCAATCCTTCTAAAAAACCCACTTTCAGGGGCTGAGAGTTGCTCTGCAATTGTAAAGAAGTGATTTTCCTTTTTAAGTGTTTTTAGTTCACTGAACAAGAAATGCGAGAAAGATTTATTGATTGGGGAAGAAGTAAACCGGTATTTATTTTCGCCAGCAAAAGATGCAAAACGGAGTATAACAGACTTCCACCAGAGACGAGAGATTCTTGTTTCAGAGAAATTGGGCTCAAACTGATAAAGGGCTTCCAGTAAATTATTTGTTTTTGTTTGGCTGAATTTTATTTGTTTAATTACCTGAATTCCAAGCTCACTTTGCGCCAGTTTTTCTGCAAAATTTTTGTTTTTCCGCAACTGAACAATGAAGTATTCAAAATCGGTTTCTTTTAGTTCATGAAGATTTGATGCATCCAATTCCGATAGGATAGTAATTTCAGTTTGGGAGCCTGCAATATCTTTTTTATCAATGTATTTCTGCACAAAATCTTTTAGCCGAGCATCTGTCCAAATGATTTTCTCCGTCTTAATCCATAAACTTTCTGTCAGATTTGTTTTGAACGCATCATACAAAAGCAGAACCTGATCGGGGAAACGAAGCATACTTTCAATAAAAAAGGTTGGGGCTGCAATTCCCAAAAGAGCGGTTTCTTCGATGGTTTTCTGCAAGCTGAAAGAATCCGGACTGTTCATGCCGGTATGTTTTAAAGAATCGATCAGTGAGCGAATTTGGCGGGTGAAAAATTCCGTGAAATCGCCCTCTTTCTTTAATTCGGATAAGTGATCCAACAGGCTTTCCCCAAAGCGTTTATCCAATAGGCTTTCTAAAAACAGTTTAAGATCCTCATTTGTAATCCGGCTGTATAAAACTGTGATCGTTTTTACTTTGAAAACCTCGGGATTCTCAGAAAAACTACTTTCAGTAATTGCTTCAATAAACAGCTTTAGTTGCACCGTTTTATCCGAAAGGAAGCTTAATGACTTTGCTTCGGAGCGGCTATAAAGTTCATCGATAATGTGTCTGAAAATTTCACTTTTCTCCTCAACAAAATGGTCGAGGTAACTTCGGATTTCATCCCTTGTGTCTGCGTCTATCAGTTTATATAAACGCTTGCGAACCATGCCGTCAGCGGAAGTTGTCAGCAGAATTTTTGCCAACAGATCGTCTCTTTTGTTGCACAAAGCGCTTACTATTTGTTTGAGATCGACTGTGGTGAGCTGCTCATAACCGGATGGTAAATAGCCCTGTTGCAGGTAGATCCCCAAAATTCTCCGGTAATAAATCAACAGGTAGTTCTCGTTTAAATGGTCTGCATCGTTCTCCTTTTTTTCTGTCCTGGCAGATCTTTCCTGGCTTTGTGGTTTATCGGAAAAGTCGGTAACCCCGGTGATCATATGTCTTTCAACCAAAGCTTTTTCCCACCTGAACGTATTTAAGGTAACCTCTAAAAATTAGTTTTATGAAGCATGTCTATTCTTCTGTTAATGAAGTTGCCATCCATTTTCAATCATCATTTTCCTTTTCGTTCAATTTTCAGCCATAATTTCATTG
>JBKEDN010000152.1:0-1904 GCA_047975435.1 Draconibacterium sp.
TTATAAAACCAACCCGCGAATTTCCCCGCAAACTGGATGCAGACGGGATGCTGGCCACTACATACAACGAACAGTTTTTGAAGGTACTCCCCCCTAAAAAAGTACTAAAAATGTATAAAGCCGAAGGCGAATTCAGGATGTATATGTTTAAGAAATACCGCGACCAGAAAGAGGATGATGACCGTAGGAAGTAAAACGGCCGGGATATACATTTATACCGAAAAGCCTTTTCCTGCTTTTGTGTGTAAAAGAAGAGGTAGAAGAAAATCCATTACTGTTTTTTTGGGAAGAAATGGACAAAAAATATGTTTTTTTGAAGAAAAACAGGTAAACCAGGACTCCATCTGGGGCGAAATTGTACACCTCAATCCTGCCAACAAATAAGAACGGGTTAGCGATTTTGAAACCATGTTACTCCCCCTGAAAGACGCGCACGTTGGTGTTGTATATGCGGACGGAGAATCAATATCTTATTCAGAAAACTATTACAACTGGATAATTATTGATTGAACCCGTTACGGTTTTTCCCCTTCGGTTGAGAAAGACCAATGCCCGGTTGTTAGCCTTAATTTTGAAATTTCGCGAATATGTTATAACTTTGTAATTACATTTTCAAAAACTAATTATGGAAGTTTCAGTTATAAAAATAGGAAATTCAAAGGGGATTAGGTTAAGTAAAATCCTACTTGACAGATACAATATCAAAGACACCGTTGATTTAATAATGGATAAAGGACAGATTATTTTAAAACCAATTGCAAAACCAAGAAAAGGATGGGAAAAGGCTTTTGAAAAAATGGCTAAAAATGGTGATGACAATTTATTATTTAACGATGTATTTGACGATGAAAATCTTGAAGAATGGAAATAAGACAATATCAAATCATTTTAGTTAATCTCGACCCGACCATTGGGAGTGAAATAAAAAAAACCAGACCTTGCGTTGTAATTTCTCCTGACGAAATGAACAAATATTTGCGTACTGTTGTAATTGCGCCAATGACAACAAGTTCAACTAAATATCCAACAAGGGTAAAAATTAAACATGACACTAAAATCGGCTGGATTGTTTTAGACCAAATCAGGACAATTGACAGACAAAGAATAATCAAGATTTTTGGAGAAATCCAAGATTCTGAAATCCAAGAATTAAAATCAGTTTTGAAGGAAACTTATGTTGACTAAAAAAGAAAAAACTAAGACTAATCAAGTAGCCCGCCCCGCCAGCAAGCACTGACAGGGAGAGGCTCTCACACCGGTTGGCTCCCTCCACTGCTGCATGTTACCCGCAAGCAGCTTGCCATTTACTAACGGTCCAAGGCGTTACACCCGCCCGTAAGGGACTTTCACCCTTTGGAATAATCTCATGCGCACTTTAACGTTTAACTATAAAAATTTGTATTTTAAACATTTTTCAGAGTCCCGTGGAAAGTGTGCACATTGCTCATGCCGGGCACACACATTCTGTATAAGTAATGGCGGGGTTCGGTGGTATGCGGAGGTCGGCTTTCCGCCCGATTTTCTTTGTCGTACCGACAGAAAATCACCCGCAAATCCGCCACTACTTATACAGTCTACCGTTGTGTGCCATACAAGAACTACGATACGAAAGCCTCCATTCAACCAAGAAAAAAGGTATATTTGTATATTAAATCAACAGATTAAATGAGAGTTACGGATAGAAAATATTTAAACAAATATATCCATTCAATTGGACAGGAAATTCCTTCACTGATCAGCAATCACGATTTCTTAAAGGACAAAGGCGGATTTGAATATCTAACAAAATCATCCGCAGTATTTTCTTCAAATATTGAGGGAAATAGCATCGACTTAAATTCTTATATGAATTATGAGATGAATAAGGATAAATTCAAAGTCGGGAAGGAAATTGAAGAAATCGA
>JBKEDN010000033.1:0-1832 GCA_047975435.1 Draconibacterium sp.
GGAAACCTGGCCTGAAAATCAAAAATCGTTAGGCTTTTAAATTGTTGCTCCATATTATTATTGTTAGATTCCCCCAATTTACTGATTTTTTAGTTATTGACAAAATGCCTAATTCAATGATATTTTTTATAAGTTTCTTTATCAATTCCCTGTTCGCACGCTAAAAAACTTATAAATATAAGCCCTACGAAAAAAATATTCCTGTACATAATTATCATCTATTTATTTTCACTAAAAATGAGATGGAAGTTGATTTAAATCATTATCATCCATATTATTAATCTTGATCCGAAAGATTTTCCTCTTTATCAATTTTTCATAAATTTACCACAATTCAACCAAAAATTAACAACTGTAACCAACATGAAAAAGCAACATCTTATTCTACTCAGAGGAGTAGCCATTCTTTTTATTTCCGTGCTTATTCTTTCGGCGTGTTCTACCAATGAGTGGCCGCAGTTTAGAGGAGCAAAGTCTGACATGATCGTTACCGCCAAAAACCTGCCTGCCGACTGGAACGATAGTTTAAACATCAGATGGACACAAGCAATGGAAGGGGAAAGCTGGTCGTCGCCAATTGTTTTCGGAGATAAAATCTTTTATTCGTCAGCCGTATTGAAAAAAAAAGCAGAGAAAACCAGTGCCGGGGAAAACACGCAACAAGCCGACAAAGACAAATTACCCGAAGATATTTACCGCTGGCAACTTACCTGTTTAAATGCACAAAGCGGAGAGAAACTTTGGAATGCAGTCTCGCGCGAAGGAACTCCTCGAATAAAGAAACACGCCGGGAGTACTTATGCCTGTGAAACACCGGTTACCGATGGTAAAAATGTGTGGATTTATTATGGCATGCATGGTGTTTATTGTTACGACATGAATGGCGAGCTTATCTGGAAGCAGGATCCCGGCGCTTATCCAACGGCAAATGGCTGGGGTACCGGATCGTCACCCGTTTTATACAATAACACACTCTTTGTGTTGGTTGACAACGAAGAAAGTTCATTTTTAATTGCTTATGATGCGCAAACCGGAAATGAAAAATGGAAAGTTAAACGTGATGAAAAAACGACTTACAGTACGCCTGTTGTGTGGGAAAACAACCTGCGAACGGAATTGGTTACGCTTGGCTCGAAAGCGCGTTCGTATGATCCGGAATCCGGGGAACTAATTTGGGAACTGGAGTTCAATAAAGGACGGGCGGTTGCTTCTCCTGTTTTCGACAAAGAAAAAATTTATCTCGGCCTGTCGGGTGGCCCGCGCGATGTTGGCCCGTTACATGCGATTAAAGCAGGTGCCAGCGGACAACTCTCTCCGGCTTACAATAGTGCCAACGAATTCGTGGCCTGGTCGGATACACTTGCCGGACTTTGTAATCCTTCTCCTCTCCTATACAATGGCTTAATTTACCTGGTTTCTGACCGGGGTGGCGAAGTGTCGTGTTTCGATGCAGAAAATGGGGAAAGGTTGTACAAAGAAAGTGCAGGAAAATCGGGGGCTTGCTGGGCTTCTCCCTGGATTTGTAGCGACAAGCTTTATTTTTATGATGAAAAAGGAGTTGTGCAAATCGTTCAAACCGGAACAGAATTTAAATCAGTCGGAAGCAATTCTCTCAGTGATAAGTTTTGGGCCTCGATGGCTGTTACAAACGATAGTTACATTTTAAAAGGCGTAAATAAGATTTATTGTATTGGAAAGTAAATCGAATAAGAGCCTGTTTAAATTTTATCTTTTAGAAATATTATGATGCGTTTTTTGCTTAAACAAGGCGGATTTGACGCGAATAGCCTCAGCTATTTAAGGAAAATTCAACGCAGTATAAGTGAAAAAGG
>JBKEDN010000285.1:0-19066 GCA_047975435.1 Draconibacterium sp.
GATTCGTTGGCTACTTCTAATGTGCAGTCATCTTTCAGGTCCTCAAAAAGTTCGGCCGCCTCGGGTTGCCCCAAAGCACCGGTATATGGACCCGACTCAAAAAAAAACCCATCCTGAAGAGTGGTTTGAATTACCCCTCCCGGACGATCATATTTTTCAAAAACATGAAAATTAATAACATTCTTTTTGAGTTAGACGGCGGTGGTTAATCCGGTTAATACGGCGCCTATAACAGCTATTTTTACATCGTCTTTATTCACCTTACAGGGCTCTTGAAAATTTTTGTGTAGCATTTCTTAAATTCGGATCAAGGTTGGCGGCAATGTTTCGTACAAAAAACTTTCCGCGGTCAAGCACCGTAATTTCATTAGAGTTAAATACCAGCAATCCTTCTTCTGCAAATACCCCCAGTGATTCTTCTTCGTAGCTGATCGTTTTTTTGATTTCATCCACGCCAACACCAAAAATCTTTTCCGCATCTTGCCATGAAAGATAGTAATTACACATTACTTCGTTGATTACGTGGCGGATTATTTTCTCGCGCTGAGTGAGTTCATACCCTTTTTCAACGGTGAATTTCCCTTTGTTGATCTGGTCAACATAAGTATTGGTGTCTTTTATATTTTGTGCGTAGGCACTTTCGAGCTGGCTGATACCGGTGGCACCAAAAGCATATACCTGCCCCGTTGTTTCGCGGGTACAATATCCCTGGAAATTCCGGTGAAGCTTTTTGCTGTTGTATGCGATAGCCAGCTCATCATCAGGTTTTGCATAGTGATCGAGGCCAATTGCTTCGTAACCGTTTTGGGTCAACAACTGGTAGCCTTTTTCAAACATATCGAGCTTTTTACTGGCCGATGGAAGACCTTTGGCTTCCAGTATTTTTTGTGCTTTACGTACCCACGGAACATGTGCATACGAGAACGTTACCAAACGGTCGGGCGAAATCTCGATGGCCTGTTCAATTGTTTTGGCAAAAGAATCCACGTCCTGGTAGGGTAGTCCGTAAATAAAGTCGAGATTGATGCCTGTATTCGGATGTTTCCGGATCATGGCCACCAGTTCTTCCACCGGAATAATGGATCCGTCGCGGTTGACATTGTCGAGCACTTTCTGATCAAAATCCTGAATTCCCAAACTAAACCGGTTGAATTTCATGGCCACCAGCCGTTCAATAAATTCTTCATCAAGCATGGCCGGATGACACTCCATCGCAATTTCAGCTTTATCGATAAAAGTAAAATTGTCGTGGATCACCTGCATAATCTCGTCGATCATTCCAACCGGCAATGAGTTGGGTGTTCCGCCACCCCAATGTACCTGCGAAACTTGTCTGTTTGGATCAAGATAGCTTTTTACCATCAAAATCTCCTTTTTCACGGCATCGACATAACGACGCATTTTATCCTGATCTTTTGTTAAATGGGTATTACAGCCGCAGTAATAACAAATTTTCGGACAAAACGGAATGTGAATATAAATTGAGATATTCTGTGGATTTTCATCGTTCGAACGCTCGAGTATCCGGATGTAATCATCAGCGGTAAAATCAGGGGTAAAGAAATTTGCCGGAGGGTAACTCGTATAACGCGGTACCGGTGTGTTATATTTCTGAATAAGTCTTTGATCTATCTGCATAATCATGAAATTTAAAAGTAAAATTCGTTTACGGCATTATTCCTCTTCGCGCTCGTAAAACGATACATTGAATATAAACGGTAAAAGCAATAAAATGATCACGCCCAGTGCAATCTCAATACCAAATAATCCGCGATAGCCGATTGCATCAGCAATTTTTCCACTCATTATTGCAATTACCAAACTACTAAGATGCGTGATAACGATCTGGATCGTGAAGTCGGTTCCTTCGCGGCCTTTGCGTACCACCTGCATGCTCATGGTATAAACAAATACCGATGCCATTGCATAAGCACCCCAAAGCAGCGCGACTCCGATATACATCAGTATCAGTTGATGGTTCGTAAATGTTAATCCGAAGAAGTAAACGGCAACCAGTAAATTCAGCACCGGGAAATACCAAACCGACCGTACAATTCCTCTTCGGCGGAGAAACATTCCCGCGGGTATGGTCATTGCCACACCACAGGCAGTTCCAAAAATGCCCGAGATAACGCCTATTTTTTTTACATCGTAACCCAGGTCAACAAAATAAGGTTTTACCATGGTTAGTATTCCGATTATTCCTGAATAAAACAAGAACAACAGCAACACGTGCCCGCCTATTTTTTTCTGTTTAAAGAAGTACGCAAAATCAAGTGGCGAAACCTTTTTTGAAGGGCCTTTTGTCTCCCGGTCTTTTTTCATTTTGTATAAAGTAACCGGTATCAGTGCAAACAACACAAACAAACCCAGTGAGCGCAACAACCACAACCAACCCCAGTAATGGTAGATAATGAGTAAAACACCACTGCCCATCATGGTTCCGATAAAACTACCGGCCGATTGCATGCTGTTTCCCAGGCTGCGTTCATTTTTATTCAGAATAAGAATGGCAAAAGCATCGGTGGCAATGTCCTGCGTTGCAGAAGCGGTAAATGCAATTACCATCAGCACAATAATGGTGGTAAAATCGGTTTGCAGGTTTAAGTACCCGATACTCATAATTATCAATGCATAAAAAGCCTCCGACATGATGATCCAACGGCGATAGTGTCGTTTGTTTTTACTGGTTTTATCGACCAGCGGCGCCCAAAGCATCTTCAAAATCCACGGAAGTTTTATCAGTTGAATGTAACCGATCGACTCCAGCGAATAGTTTTCCATGCGCATGATCACAGGGATCACCGTCGAGAAAAAACTCATCGGGATCGACTGTGCCAGATAGAGACTTAGCAGAGTACCGTATTTATTCAGTTCGTTTTTCTTCATTTTCCTCTTAGAAAACAACCTTCAGGTTCAATCCCATGGTTGCCGGTTTTCCGATTTGTGCATACGAATTTCCCAGTGCCTGAAAATAGAAAGAATTGTAGTCACTATCTAATATATTTTTACCCCAGAATGCCAGTGTAACATTCTTTCTTTCAAAACCAATACGGCCGTTTAGCAAACCGTAGTAAGCCTGGTACGCATCGTTGGTTTCTTTCCAGTAATGCTTTCCAAAACCGTTGTAAGTAAGGTGAAAGCGAACCCGGTCGAGCCACGATTTATTGAGTTCCAGCGAGTAATCTCCACCCACATTAAACGAGAAACGCGGAACATAAGGCAGGTAGTTGCCACTGTAATCTTCGTTTTCATTTTTTACATAGTCGATGAATTTTGCCTCATTGTAGCCAAAACTAAACCAGGTTTCGAGGTGTTTTGCCGGCAGCGCTTTTATCTCAAATTCCACTCCTTTGCTTTCCGATTTTCCGGCATTGGTCAGCATCGATCCGGTTCCGCTGGGCACGGTTTGGTAAATCTGCTGATTGGTCCAGTCGATGTAAAACAAAGCCAGGTTGGCATAAACACGCTGTTGCAGCCATTTTGCCTTGATTCCTGCTTCGTAGTTCCACGAATGTTCCGGATCGAAAGTCTGATCTTCCTCCCGTTCAAACGTAGAATTAAAACCACCTGAATTATATCCTTTTGCAACCGTTGCGTAGGGCACAAAGTATTCCGAAATACTGTATTTTAGGGCAATTCGCGGCATAATTTCAAAAAAGTCCAGATCGCCTTCCACGGTTTCAACATGACTTACATTTGAGTTTTTTGAAAGGTCGTAATTGTAGTCGAGTGTGGCTTTTTCGTAATCGGTCCTTATTCCGGCAGACAATGAAAATCCGCCAAAATTAAAGGTTGACTGGTGGAAAAAGGCAATTCCGGAATTGCTGTTATCGTATGCTTTTGTGTAGGAATATTCGTCGTAAGGCATTTTTGCCAGTTGATCTTCGCCCATTTCAAGGTGTACTTCTTTGTCAAGCGACTGCGTAAACCCAAAAACTCCAAACAACCACTCGTAAGTTTGGTTGGAATACGACTGAATGTTGATTTCCTGTGAAAACATATCCAGCTTCTGATCCTGTATAACGTAATAAAGGTCGGTTGGTGTAAAATCCTGATCCACGCCCTGATGGTCATCCAGCGTCTGAAAACTGCTTACCGACCGCAACTGAAAGTTCTTTGCGTTGTACTGGAGATTTAACCCTGTTGACAGCAGTTCCCGGTCGTAAACACTTTCGCGGTTGTAATTAACTTCTCCGGCCCGGTTGGTTGAATCATTAAACACTGCATACGGATAACCTATCTGTTGGCTGTTTTCGTACTGAATATTTCCGTTAGCGCTGAATTTATCAGTGGGGTGAAACGCAATTTTCAGCCGGCCCGAATAACTCTGCATTTCATCCACTTTTGTGTGGTTGAACTGGTTGGTAAAAAAGCCTTCGTTGTCGCGAATACTTAAGTTTCCTAAAACTGCCAGGCTTTTGCTGATCGGCTGGTTGTGTGAAACCTGCGCATTGATCTGGTTAAAATTTCCGTAATCGGCCAAAACACTGGTGTGTCTTTTACTTCCCGGCTGGTTGGTGATTACGTTGATCAAACCTCCCATAGCATTTCTTCCGTAAAGTGTTCCCTGTGGCCCGCGCAGTACTTCAACCCGTTCCACATCAAAAAAATCAAAATTGAAAGCTGATTTTTCAAAATAAGGGATGCCGTCAACATAAAGCCCAACCGACGGTGTATTAATGCGGTTACCTACTCCGCGGATGTAAACCGGCGAGGTAAGTTTTGAGCCGTAATCGGGCATAAAAAAGTTGGGGACTACTGCCGAAACATCGGTCAGGTTCTGAATTTTATTGTTTTCGATCAGTCGTTCGGGCACCATTGTGGCAGCAGCCGGAATCTCAAAAATATTGCGGTTGTATTTAGGCGATTTTATTTCGATGTCCTCCAACTGGTAATGTTTGATGGAATCTTGTGTATTATTTATTTGTGCTTTAACTGCTGAAAAACAAAGCAGTAGTGCCGCTAAAAGCAGTGCGGTTTTTCTCATGGTTTCAAAATTGTAGATAGAATTCGTTCCCCAAAAACGGGAAGGCAGTTTATTTTCACTAATGTTTTTTTATGCGAAAACTGGTGGGGGACGGCAAAAGAGATAACCCTGATTTGAATCCTGCTTGTAAAGACTGTGTTTAAACCTGCCTTTTCGATGCGGTTTTTCAAACACTTGCGGGAGTAATGTGTATTCCTCTTTTTTATTTTGATTATCAAAATGATAAGCCTGGTCGGGAAGGTAAATTTTATGTTGCGAATTCAGATTAAACTCAATCGATTGTGATTTTTCTGCAACACGAATTGTTCCGTCGCCGGCTTTTTCAACACCAAAAAGAAACAGATAGGCATAGAAAAAAAGAAAAGCCAAATAAGGGATATGGGTCGTAAATATTCCGAATGTAAACATTTGCTTTTGTCGTTTCTATCGCGGCGCAAAGGTATAAATAATATTCAGCCGAACAGTAACTTGTGTATGTTTTAGAATAGTACTGTAATCCATATATTTGCTGTAATTCAAAGTTTATACAATGAAAGGGGTATTCACGGTTTTATTAATGCTGTTTTTTATGATTGGCTGCACAAGCAAAAAGAAAGTAGATTTAGTTCTTACCAATGCTACAATTTACACAGTAGATGAGGATTTTTCAACAACAGAAGCCATTGCCATCAATGGCGGAAAAGTGGTGGCCACCGGCACTTCTAAAGAGATTCTTGCCAAATACGAAGGGCAAACTGTGCTCGATTTAAAAGGGAAATTTATTTACCCGGGTTTTAACGACGCCCATTGCCATTTTAACGGGTACGGAGCCGACCTGATGCAATATGCCGATTTATACGGAACCGAAAGTCCGGAGGAGATTTATGAAAGGTTAAAGACCCACCATAAAAAATTTCAGGGAGCATGGATTTGGGGTACCGGCTGGGATCAGAACGACTGGCAGGTAAAGGAGTTTCCGGATAAAACCCGGCTGGATGAGTTGTTTCCGGAAATACCGGTTTTTCTGTTTCGTGTTGACGGACATGCCGGCTGGTGCAACTCAAAAGCGCTGGAAATGGCCGGTGTAACTTCATCGTCGAAAGTAAGTGGGGGAGAGGTGTTGCTGAAAAATGGCGAGCCCACCGGAATTTTGATCGACAATGCAATGAGCCTGGTTTACAGTTTGATTCCTGAAATAACAACCGAACAACAGAAACAAGGATTGCTGGCCGCTCAAAAGAATTGTTTTGAAGCAGGGTTAACCTCGGTTACCGATTGCGGTTTAAGCAAAAACACCATTTTACTGATGGATGAAATGCAAAAGTCGGGTAAGCTGAAAATGCGTATCAACGCAATGTTGAATCCAACACAGGAAAACTTTGAATACTTTGTAAAAAAGGGGGCTTACAAAACCGATCGTTTGTTGGTAAATACGATAAAAATTTATGCCGATGGCGCACTTGGTTCGCGGGGCGCTTTGCTTCTTGCCGACTATTCGGATGATCCCGGAAACAAAGGATTGCAGATGGAGCCGCAGCAATTTTATGATAGTATTTGCCAATTGGCCTACGATAATAATTATGTGGTAGCAACACATGCCATCGGCGATGGTGGCAACCGCTTGGTACTCGACACGTATGCCAAATTTTTAAAAGGTAAAAACGACCGTCGCTGGCGCATTGAGCATTCGCAGATTGTCAATCCGGATGATTTTCAAGAGTTCGGAGAATATTCGATTGTTCCTTCCATACAGGCAACACATTGTACTTCTGATATGCCGTGGGCGGAAGACCGACTTGGTTCGGAGCGGATAAAAGGGGCTTATGCTTACCAAAGTCTGCTGAAAGAAAATGGCTGGTTGCCCAACGGAACCGATTTTCCGGTGGAAAACGTTGACCCGCTGTTTACTTTCTATTCATCGGTTTTCAGGACTGATCACAAAGGCTGGCCTGAAGGCGGCTGGCACATTGATGAGGGTTTAACACGTGAACAAACATTGCGCTCGATGACAATTTGGGCCGCAAAAGCTTCGTTTGAGGAGAACGAAAAAGGAAGCCTTGAACCCGATAAATATGCCGATTTTGTTGTACTGGATACTGATTTAATGACGACCACACCCGAAGAAGTGCTAAAAGCAAAAGTGGAAGGTACGTGGATTGGTGGTGAGAAGGTGTTCTAAGTTCGTAAATTAGCTAACCAATCAGGTAGTTTATAAATATCTCCTTGTCTTTTGCCGATAGTTTTGATATTCTTCCCCATAGTTTTCAGTCATAAAACGTTCTTCTTTCAAAATAAAAAAGTGAATACTAACAAGAGCAGCAATTGTAAAAACAAGCATGAATACACTGGGTAAAATCAGGGCAACACCCAAGAAATAAAGGTCAAACGAAAGAAAAAACGGGTTACGCGAAAGCGAAAATATTCCGTTGGTGATCAATGTTCCTTTATTGTTTTCGTTTAAACCCAGCCGAAGTGAATTTTGAAAATGAGAGAGTGTAAGAATCCAAAAGATGAGTGCAAATAAAATGAGTATTGCACCGGTAGTTTTTACCGAAAAGCAATCGAAAATCTGTTTTGTTAGTTGCTCTGGTAGTAGGGAAAATGAAATCCGGAAAGCCGGTCTGACGATCTCAAAAAGCCAAAGCAGAAAAATAAATACAAAAATTGGGTAAAGAACTTTTGATGAACGGTTCTTTTGAGAAGATGATATTACCTGAATTCGCTTTTGTTTCAGGCTATAAATTCTTACTGTTATTAAAACCAACATTAGCAGGAATCCTGTCAACGGAAAGTAATCAATAAAATCCATCTCATTTATTTGCCCAATAAAAGTACTTGATTTGGAAGTTAATGCAATAAAAAATCCCCGGCAAAACTACCGGGGAGTTGTATATTCATCACCTAAAATTTTTTAGATATTGGGGAACGAAATACCGATCATCATCGGGTTTAGTTCGGGGCCTTTATTGTCTTTGAAAAGAGGAGTAAGCCCGTAGTTTACAAACACACAAAAATCGCCAAATCCGATCCTCCCTGTAAGGTCTAATTTAAACTGCGAAAGGTTAAAGTTACCCCTCGATTTTTCTTTGTTGCTGTTGTATTTAACCTTGGTATGCGAGCCAAGGTATAAACCGCCGATAACACCACCGGCCAGGTATAGGTGCGAACCTCCCATTCGTAACGGGGTTTTACCTTCGAGCATCAAGGGCGCAGTTAAATAGGCCATGGTTATTTTCGACTTATTATAGTTTTCCAGGTTGTTAAGCGAAACCGGAATAATTAAACCGGTACCTTCCTGTTTTTCGATGGTAACACGCTGGTCGAAACGATAATCGGAGAAACTGAGCCCGAGACCGGTAACGAGTGCAAAGTTGTTGCGTTCGTTTCTAAAAGCCCATTCTGCAAAGTTAAAGTTCCAGGTGAGCGACTTTCCGGGAATCAGATCAAAATATTCGCCAAAAGCTTCGTATTCGGTTCCCGAATAAATTGAATAATCGGTACTACTAAACATGTTCATTCCTACTTCAATTCCTGCCCAGTGCGGGTTAAAGCGTCCTGTCCAGCTTTTTTTACTGGTTTCGCGGGTAACGTTTACATGTGTACCGTGCCAGTCTTCCACAACGTCAAAAGTACGCCGTCCAATTCTGATGCGGGTGGTATCGCCCCAGTCGTCGGTAATTACCTCAACGCCTTTTTCTTCTCCAACTTTAACTTTGGTTCCTTTGCCGTCCTCAACAACAGTTACCACGTTTTTTTTCAACACTTTTACCTGGGTGCTATCTTCTTGTGCAAAAAGGTTTGTTGCGAAAACACTACACAAAAGGAGGATCATAAACTGTTTCATTTGTTTCTATTTTTTGTTTCTGATGCTGTGACGGAGTGCTTATTTAAAAAGTTACAGCGGGTTTAAATACTGAGCGGAAAAATACTGCTTATTTATCGTCGGCCCTTTCTCTGTTATTCGTTGGAATGGTAAAAGCCAGTAACCGGGAATCGTAGTTGATTTCGGTTATTTCACCTGTTTTGTCGGTTTTGTAACTAAGATTTTCTTTGGTAAAGCCCGAAACCAGTTTGAGCCCGGCCTGTTTGATTTTGTTTATTGAAAGATTATTAAGCCCGGTTTTTTCAATCACCACATCTGCCAGCAAACGCTCTTCAATGTTTGGTTGCAGAGTTTCCGGAACCGTTATGTACATGGTACCTAAAGTTGCTTCCGGGTGTGGAATATCGAGTGAAGCTGTGAGCGATTTTATTTCCTGTGGAATTTCTAAGCTGGTTCTTTTGCTTACAAGCTGTTTTTCTGGAATATTTTTTTGAATGATTTTAGGCGTATTGGCACTTTTTTTTGTTTCCGTTTTTTCAGGAACCGGTTTTTTCTGTACCTCTGCTACTTTTTTGTTTCTATCAGCGGGTTGTTGCGATAAAACTATTTCTTGCCTGCCGTTGATTTGCGGTTCTTCTTTTTCCTTAACCTGTGCAACTTGCTTGGTTGGAACAACGGGTTTGTCACTTTTTGTAAGCAGGCTAAAAGCAATTAAACCTACTATTAAAATAGCTGCTACACGGGTGCTCCAAAGAAAAACGGTTTTTCCGGCAGCACGTTTATAAAGCATGTTTTTCTTTTCAAACCGGATGTTGTCGTCAGCCTTTAGCTTTGTTTTTTCAAACAAAAGTACGTCTTCCTGTTTTTCAGGATGAGCTAAAACATACGCTTCAAAATCTTGTTTTTCCAGTTCCGAAAGATCTTTTTCCAGCCTGGCAATTGCAGCATTATTGAATTCGCTTTCGAGGTCGTATTTTTTGTGGTAAAGCTTTTTCTTTTTATTAAAAGTCAGTGTTTCGGGCACAGCAGTTACTGCACTGAAAAGTTCGAGTTCCTCTTTCAGATCGGGGTTTTGTTGCAGAAAGTCGATAAAGACATCCACCAGCTTTTCATCCAGATTACCTTCAAGATAATCGATAAAATAAGCTTCGTAATTTTGTCTTGTGATTTTCATGTTCAACCTTTTTTCCTCATTTATGCAACTGCCTCAATGCTTCCGATGTATTTTTTCAGAAAAACCCGGGCACGGTAAATATATACTTTCACCTGGGCCTCGCTCAGGTGGGTAAGCTCACCAATTTCTTTGTAATTGTACCCCTCATAATCCCTTAGTAAAACCACCATTCGTTGTACTTCGGATAGTTTTTCTATCGCTTCCTGTAAAACTTCTGCCAGGTCGCTGTAATTGTTTTCCTGGCCTTGTTCCGGGATCGAAAAATCTTCGGTATAAACTGAATTTTTCTCTTTACGTATCCGGTCTATCATGGTGTGGTAAGCGGTGGTAAATAAATACGCCTTTACTTTTGCGGCGTTTACATTTTCCACGTTTTTCCACAGCTTTTCATAACTGTCCTGCACAATGTCCTCTGCTTTGTGCGTGTCCTTAATGCTTTTTAGGACGAACCGGTACAAACGGTCCGAATATTCATCAACAGCCTGGTTATATTCGTTTACGGTCATTCGTTTTCAAACACTGTTCATTGCATATGACGAATGAGTGAACAGGAAGTTACAGAGAAAAATAAAAAAGCTTCGGATTTCCGAAGCTTTGATCTTATTGAATAAAAATTATTACCCCAAAACAGTCACCCAGCCATGCTTATCAGGTTCATCGCCATACTGAATGGCGCGTAACTTATTGTACAGTTTTTCGCTGATGGGCCCCGGTTTTCCATCTTTCGAGAATACGTACGATTCTTTTGTATCGTAATCATCGATTCGCTGAATCGGGCTGATAACAGCAGCGGTACCACAGGCTCCGGCTTCTTCAAATGTTGCCAGTTCTTCCACCGGAATATGGCGACATTCTACTTTCATTCCCAATTCTTCGGCCAAAACCATCAGGCTCTTGTTGGTTATTGATGGTAAAATGGAAGAAGATTTTGGTGTAACGTAGGTGTTATTTTTGATTCCAAAGAAGTTGGCAGCTCCACATTCGTCAATGTATTTTTTCTCTTTTGCATCAAGGTAAAAAATATTCGAATAGCCCAACTCGTGCGCTTTTTGTCCGGCAATAAGGCTGGCAGCATAATTTCCTCCTACTTTGTATTTGCCCATTCCGAGCGGTGCCGAGCGGTCGAATTCCCGCATAATCACAAAGGGAGTAGTCTGGAAACCTCCTTTAAAATATGGTCCTACCGGAGTTACAAAAAGGATAAACATGTACTCGCGGGCCGGTTTAACACCAATTTCTGCACCGGTTCCAAACAGTACCGGACGAATGTACAGCGAAGCTCCCGATTCGTAGGGTGGTACAAATTTTTCGTTTAGCGCTACTACTTTGGTTACGGCATCCATAAATTTTTCTTTTGGAAACCGTGCCATCATTGTTCCGTCGGCAGAATCCTGCATGCGGCTGGCATTTTCGTCCATTCTGAAAATACGAACTTTCCCGTCTTTTCCCCTGAATGCTTTTAACCCCTCAAAAGATTCTTGTCCGTAGTGAATGGAAGTAGCGGCAATGTGCATCGTAAAATATTCGCTGTCGCTAATTTCAAGATCTCCCCAAACACCATCTTTATATGTGCATCTTATATTGTAATCTGTTTTTCGGTAACCAAAACCCAGGTTATTCCAATCAATATTTTCCATTGTATGCTTTTTAAGTCTTGCTTTTTTAGAATCAGATGCAACTTTTGTTGCATGAACAAAGTAAGGAAATTTTCCGGGAATAAAACACGATAATAATCACCGAAGCCCTCTCACAGCAAATGTTTTATAACTGCTTAATATTTGGAGTGTTTTAATGATTTGGAATTAAAAGGTATTTACAACTTACGGTTTATTTTAGTTTTCTGTTGTTTTGGTGACGATCTTTATCGCGGACAGTTTTTTTCTCCATGTTTTTTAGAAACGCCTCATTCAAATCAACACCCGTTTGGTTGGCCAGGCAAATTAAAACCCACAGTACATCGGCCATTTCGTCGGCCAGGTTATAGTCTTCGTCCGACTTTTTAAACGATTGGTCGCCGTATTTCCGGGCCATAATCCGGGCCAGCTCGCCCACTTCTTCGGTTAAAATAGCCATGTTGGTGAGCTCGCTGAAATAGCGTACGCCGATGGTCCTGATCCACTGGTCAACTTGCTGCTGGGCTTCGGGGAGGGTGAGTGTTTTATTATTCATGGTTCAATGAAAAAAGTGAAAAACTGGGATTATATTCCCAATATTCTATTAAAAATTGGGATTAGGAATTCTGTCTTCTAAAAATCCTTTTGTTTCGAATCGATGATTATGGTTACCGGTCCGTCGTTAACCAGGGCAACATCCATCATGGCGCCAAACTTACCGGTACCTGGTTTTTTTCCCATAGCCGCTTCTGTTGCCGCAACAAATTTCTCGTACATGGGAATTGAAAATTCAGGCCGTGCTGCGCGGATGTACGAAGGGCGGTTGCCTTTTTTTGTACTTGCCTGAAGTGTGAACTGGCTCACAACAATTACATTGCCGTTAACCTCCTGAACCGACAGGTTCATTACACCGTTTTCATCGTCAAAAACCCGAAGCTGTGTAATTTTTTTTACCAGGTAAGCAATGTCGTCATCGGTATCTTCACTTTCAATCCCCACCAACACCAACAGACCTTTGTCAATTTCTGAAATTTTTTCTCCCTCAACTGTAACCGAAGCTTGTTTTACTTTTTGAACAACTACGCGCATAAAATTCTGACTTTAGAACGCTAAATTATAAAAACGAAGCTAACTCTCAACCTTTGAAAGACGGCAGCGTTTAGTATTTTTAATTTTGAAATGACAACAAATGAAGGTAGTACCTATTTTTCTGATCCTGCTTATTTTACCAGTGCTTACGTGGGGGCAAAAAGCTTCGTTAAGTGGCCGGGTAACCGATGCAACCAGTAACGAACCGCTGGCTTTTGTAAATGTAGTGGTGTCGGGTACAAGCATTGGGGCCGTTACCGATACCGAAGGGCATTTTGAGCTGAAAGGGCTTAACCCGGGATTTATCCGGGTAGAAGCATCTTTTGTGGGCTACCGGAAAGTAATTTCTTCGGAGAAGGAAGTGCGGCAGGCCGGTAATGCCTACATCGAGATTAAGATGGAGAAAAATGCAGAGAACATCCGGGAAGTGACGGTAAAAGCCTCTCCCTTTCGCGCAACGATGGAAAGCCCTTTGTCGATGCGGACAATCGGGGTGGGGGAGATCGAAAAAAGCCCGGGAGCTAATCGCGATGTGTCGCGTATCATCCAGTCTTTTCCGGGGGTGCAGTCAACCCCGGCGTACCGAAACGACGTGATTATCCGGGGTGGCGGGCCATCCGAAAGCCGCTTTTTCCTTGACGATGTGGAAATTCCCAACATCAACCATTTCTCTACACAGGGAGCTTCGGGCGGGCCGGTGGGAATATTGAATGCCGATTTTATCCGCGAAGTAAATTATTATTCCGGCGCTTTTCCGGCAAACAGGGGAAATGCCTTAAGCGGTGTGTTAGAATTCAAACAAATTGACGGCAATGAAAACGAAATGCAGTTTCACGGGACACTGGGGGCTTCGGAAGTAGCAGCTACCCTGGACGGCCCTTTGGGCGAGAAAACCAACTATGTTTTTTCGGTACGCCGTTCGTATCTGCAATTGTTGTTTAGCGCCTTGAAACTGCCTTTTTTACCCAATTTCACGGATACCCAGTTTAAAGTGCGTACCCGTTTCAACCAAAAAAATGAACTTACGCTGATTGGTTTGGGCGGTTACGATGTGAACAAACTGAATTTCGATCTTAAAAATCCGGATGACGAACAACAGTATATTTTAAACCAGCTGCCCGAAAACCGGCAGTGGAGTTACACGCTGGGTGCGGTTTATAAACACTATCGCCCCAATGGCTATCAAACTTTTGTGGTAAGCCGCAGTCAGTTAAAAAACAGGTCGGATAAGTACCTGGAAAATGATAAAAACTCGGAAGGAAACCGTATTCTGGATTATGAATCACAGGAAATTGAGAATAAATTCAGGGTAGAAAATACTTCCCGCTTAAATGGTTTTAAGCTGAATTTCGGGGCCGGGCTTGATGTGGTGAATTATCTGAACAATACGGTTTCGTGGCGTTTTTATGAAGATGAGTTGCAACAGGTGAATTACAATACCGACCTTTCGCTGCTGAAATATGCGCTGTTTTTTCAGCTCAGCAAAAATATTTTTGACGAGCGTTTGGCGCTTTCGCTGGGTGTCCGTTCCGATGCCAATAATTATTCGGCCAGTATGAATAAGCTGTTGGAGCAGGTTTCACCCCGGTTTTCGGCTTCGTATAAACTCACTTCGCAATGGAGCCTTAATTTTAATACAGGCCGTTATTACCAGTTGCCGTATTACACTTCGCTGGGTTTTAAACAGGATAATGTGCTGGTAAACAAGCAAAACAAGCTGAAATATATTTCGGCGGATCATTTGATCGGTGGGATAGAATATCGGCCCAAATCAACCGTTCAGCTTTCTGCCGAAGCATTTTTGAAACGTTATTCCGATTACCCGTTTTCGGTGAACGACCAGATCAGCCTGGCAAATAAAGGCGCCGATTACGGTGTGATTGGCGATGAGGAAGTGATTTCAACTTCGGAAGGGCGTGCGTACGGGGCAGAGTTTCAGGCACGTATTAATTCAACCGACGGTTTTAATTTCAACCTTTCATACACGTTGGTGCGCAGTGAGTTTAAAAACGGCAGCCAAAAGTACATTCCTTCGAGCTGGGACAGCAAACATTTACTGGTTGTGACTTCTACCAAAGACCTGAAAAACGGCTGGAGCGTTGGCGCCCGGTGGCGGTTTGTGGGCGCTTTGCCTTACACACCTTGGGATTTGGACAAGTCGTCGCTGGTGGAGGCCTGGAACCTGAGTGGCGGCCCCTATTACGACTTTTCGCAGTTGAATAGCAAACGTCTCCCTGCCTTTCATCAACTGGATGTGCGGGTGGATAAGGCAATTTACGGTGAAAAAATCACAACAAAATTTTATATCGATATTCAAAACCTGTATAATTTCCAGGCCAAAAGCAACGATATTGTAGTGCGGGCAACCGACGCAAACGGGAACTTTCTGTTAACCGACAACGGAACCCGCTACCAGTTAAATGTCATTGAAAATACATCGGGAACAGTGCTGCCAACGATTGGGGTGATTATTTCGTTTTAAAAATTCAAAAACGAAGCCAACTCCGCAATCCATCTTTCTTTTTCATGTTCAGTAAGAAAACTGGCTTTAAAGGAGTTTTTGGCTAACAGGATAATTTCTTCTTTCGACAGATTCAACGCTTCTGCTGTTTCCAGAAAATTTTGGTTTAAATAACCGCCAAAGTAAGCGGGGTCATCGGAGTTAACGGTTGCCAGAATACCGGCATCCAGCAGTTTTTTTAGCGGATGGTCTTTCATGTCGGTTACCACTTTCAGTTTTAAGTTGGAAAGTGGACAAACCGTTAGCGGCACCTGGCGATCAGCGAGCTCTTTTAATAGTTTTGGGTCGTCGATGGAACGCACACCGTGGTCGATTCGTTCAGCATTCAGTAAGTGGAGGCTGTCCCAAATATTTTGTGCCGGGCCTTCTTCGCCGGCGTGCACTACCACGCGAAAGCCTTCGTTGCGCACCATTTGAAAAACCCGCTCAAATTTTGTGGGCGGGTGACCTAATTCGGAAGAATCGAGGCCAAATCCGGCAAAATATTCGCGAAAAGGTAAACATTCCCTGAATGTGGAAATGGCATCTTCTTCGCTTAAATGGCGCAGGAAGTTCGGAATCAGCAGGCTTGTAATCCCCCATTGTTCACGGGCAGTATCCAGCGCTTTCTGAATGCCGTTTACAACTGTTTCCAGAGTAACTCCGCGATGCGTGTGTGTTTGCGGATCAAAAAATACTTCGGTGTGTACGATGTTTTCTTCGCGGCAACGATTCAGGTAAGCCATGGTGAGATCGTAAAAATCCTGCTCCTGCAACAACACATTTGTCCCCTGATAATAAATGTCCAGGAATTCCTGTAAGTTATTGAATTGGTAAGCTTTACGTAGAGCTTCAACCGTTGGGTATTTTAGTTGAATTTTGTTCCGTTCTGCCAAAGCAAAAATCAACTCCGGTTCAAAAGTCCCTTCAATATGTACGTGTAATTCTGCTTTTGGAATGGCTTCAATGAGTGCTTTTATGTTTTCTGTCTGCATGGTTCTTTCTTTTGATAAAGATAGAAAACACGCCAATAACTACAAACGTTCATTGAAACCGGAATTTCTATCGAAAAAACTAATATTTCACTTGAATATAATTAAGTTAATGTTTTGTATTTCAATCAAATATGTTACATAGAAATGTCGGCTGCTTCGATACCCGTGGAATTCGCATGGGATTTATTCATTTGCGTATGTATGAAATAATTTATCATGCTCGTTTCATCAGTAGATTCAGCAGGCCGCGGTCGAGTTTCTGCCCGTGCCAGTCTTCGTAATCCACATCTTTTCGTCCTGAATTCAGCAAGCCAAATGTTCCGTTAAATTCCCACAGTGCATACCCGATTCCATGCTGGGTCAGCACATCCAGCACATCGTTAAACCAGGCCAGAAAAACGTCGTGCGGTGTCTCCTGCCAGCAACCACATTCACCACAGTGAACTCCCACTCCTTTTTGTACCGCCTCAATCCAGGGAGCATAGAATTTCTCGATGCTGCTGCGGTCGAAATAAGTACCGTCAATGGTTCCCGGCCAAACGGGTTTTGGTGCGTCATCCGGGTTTTTAAATACCCACGGTGCCCGGTAATGCGAGATATAATGCGGGAAATAACCCCGGCAACTTTGGCCGATTTCCAAATCAAACAACTCCGGGATTACGTCGCTGCCCACGTTGTTACCGTCAGCCATTATACGGTGTTTCGGGTTGTAGTGCCGAATGGTGTCCATGGCTTTTTTAGCCACTTTGCGGTATAAATTACCGGGGATAGCCCCGCGTTTCGAGAACTGATCGTTCATATCTTCACGAGTGCAGGGCTCGTTCACCAGGTCGAAACTAATCTGGTCAGGAGTTTTCGAAGCAAAACGTTTGGCCCACATTCCCCAGTGGAAATAAAATGCTTCCTGCGCTTCTTTATCCTGCCACAAATTGTACGGTTCGTTAAACCCGGCATTCACACAAAAGCCCGGCGCCCGGTGCAGGTTCAGGCTTACATGAAGTCCGTGTTTATTGGCTTTGTCAACCAGCGCTTCAATTTTATCGACTTCCTTTTCGTTGATTTTGAGCACATCTTCGGGTGTGATATTGCGTTGCTGGTCAAAATCCAAATATCGGGGATAAGCCATTGGAAGACGTACAAAATCGAATCCCCAGCCGGCCATCCACTTAAATTGTTCTTCGGTAGTTTGCGGTCGTCCTCCACCATTTAAAGAGGGGGCAAAATAATCAAGGAGATTAAATCCTTTCCAGCGTGGCAGCGGATTTTTAGCACGTGCGGGCATAGAAAAAGCTGAGAGCCCTGACAGGCCAACGGCTGTGGCAGCAGTGCCTGTGGTTTGCAGAAATTGTCTTCGTTTCATCGGTTCTTATGGTTTTGGTTAAAAAACAGTTGTAAATATAAACTATCATTATTATCCGATAAAATTCTGAATATGAAAAGATTCTTTTGCTTCATTGTATTTCGCTCTTCCGAATAGGGCAAACGCATCTTATTTTAGCGCCAGGCTTTAGCCGTTAATAAAATGTTAGAAGTGTTGGTATCCCTGGAATTTTAATGATTAATGGCTGAAGCCAACGGGTGTTTTATGTAAATGTAACTACCAAGCTAAAGCATGGTGCAAAAACCATAAATCTGTATGTTGCTATTGAATTTCCCGGGCATATTTTCCGGCCACAATGCCGATATAAAAAAGCTGAAACGCATGATAAATCATTACCGGAACGAGGAAGAGGCTGCCCATGGTACTTCCGGCAAAAAGAACGCCCACCATTACCGAACCGTGAACCAGCGATTTTTTTGATCCGCAAAATAGTACGGTAATCCGGTCTTCGCGGTTGAGATGCAAGCGATGTGTGAGGTATTTGGTACCTTCAAAAACTACAAAAAACAGTGCAATTACCCCGGCCGACAGAATTAGCAGCGAATGCCCCGGAATACTGGTAAAAATCCCGTTGGTAAACGAGTCACTGAAACTGCGGTAAACGATGGCAAGAATCACCGATTTATCGAACCAGTTGATGCGTTTCCGGTTGCGGTTGGCCCAGTTTCCCCGGTAACGGTGCAGGATCAGCCCGACAATAAGTGGTACCAGCACCTGTAAAGTAAGGTCGCGGATTACCGGGCCAAAGGAAAATGAGCCGGCCTGCTGATCGAGGAAAAGCCCCATCCAGGCGGGTGTAAGAATAATACCGATTACACCCGAAATACTGGCATTAAAAATAGCTGCGGGAATATTTCCGCTGGCAATGGAAACCATTACTACCGATGAGGAAACAGTGCTTGGCAATACCGCGAGAAAGAAAACCGTGAGCCATAAAATCTCCTGATCGCTGCCTTTGAACAGCGGATAAAACAGTAGCAATAACAAAGGAAAAACTATAAACGTAGTAGCCTGAATAACCACATGGAGCCGCCAGTTGCCAAGGTCGTGCCGTAAACGTTTTGGATCGAGTTTCAGTCCGTAGAAGAAGAAAAGCAGCGTAATTCCGTATTTAATCAGCACCCGCAATTCAATCGTGCTGCCTTCGGCTCCAACACCCGGAAAAATACGCGCCAGCAAAATCATTAAAAGAATGCCGGCAATAAAGGGGTCGGGAATTACTTTTTGTAAAAGGCGCCAGATTTTCTGCATTATCATTTTAATCAGTTGAAGCAAATATGCAGAAATTCAAGAGAACATTTCTGGGAAAAGGCATTTTTCATTGTTGTGTTAAAGAATGGATGGTCCCGGCGCTTATTGGTATCGCATTTTGGACAAAAACAAAGCATGATCTTGAGTTTCAATAATTGAATTAGGCATTTAAGCAATAAATTTTGTACGGCAACGGCTCTGCTTTGACCATCCTGCGCAGAAGGTTGTCAAAGATGCCATCCTTCATGTTGCTCCGGTTGAAACGGTAACA
>JBKEDN010000039.1:0-6440 GCA_047975435.1 Draconibacterium sp.
ACGATGTTTCCAACCTTCAGCCAAACACAACGTACCATTTTGCTTTGTTTGAATACAACGGTTACAACGGCAAGGTTTTTCTTCGCCCCGGCGCCACCGGAAGTCAAACAACGGCTTCGGCGCCCACAGTTGCGGCAAGCAACTTTACTGTCAGTAATCTGGATGGCGACCGTTTTTACATGTATTTCACAGCCGGTGATGGAGCCCGCCGTTTGATAGTTGCCCGTGAAGGCAGCCCTGTTACGGCCGTTCCGGCCGACGGGACAAGCTACAGTGGCAATACCACATTTGGTTCGGGAGAAGAAATCAGTAGCGGCGAATATGTTGTTTACTCCGGAACAAGTACCGGTACCTGGTTGTATGGTTTGGATCCCTCAACGACATATCATTTTGCTGTTTACGAATACAACGGCACCGATACTTCTACGTTTTACCTTACGGATACTTTGCTGGTGGCAAGTCAGGCTACTTTAGGGGCTCCTGCTATTCAATCTTCGAACGCCTTTTTAAGCAGCAGAAGTAATAATTCGTTAAATATTTCCTGGACAAAAAGCGATGGCGCAAACCGAATACTGATTGCCCGAAAAGATGGTCCGGTAAATGTTGAACCGGAAGACCTTACCTCTTACAGTTCTTCCGCCTATTATGGCTCGCGGGAGATTGGTACCACCGGAAATTACGTTTTATACAGCAGCTCAGGGAATAATGTAAATGTGCGGAGTCTGGAGCCGGGAACCAATTATTACTTTTCACTTTTTGAATACAATGGGAACAACGCCCGGCTTTATTTGCGCCCCGGCTATGCTTTTGCGCTCGAAACTTTTGGCGACCGGCCAACGGTTCAGGTTTCAAATGCACAGTTCAGTAATGTTGATTATACCTCTTTTGACGTTCATTTTACCCGGGGAGATGGAACCAGACGCCTGGTTTTAGCCCGCGAAGGAAGTCCGGTAATCGGTGGCCCTGTTGACTTTACTTCTTACAGCGCCAATTCTGTTTTTGGAACCGGCGATGAAATTGGCTCAGGAAATTTTGTGGTATATAATGATATTGGGGAAAACTTTTCCCTTACAGGACTTGAATCGGGGAAAACCTATTATTTCGCATTTTTTGAATATACCGTTTCCGATCTGGGAGAATTGTATTTGTCTCCTTCCTATACCACTTCAAAAACCACTCTTGCTGATGTTGATGTTAGTTTAAGCGGAATAATTTCACCCACATCGAATTGCAACCTGGGCGAAAGTGAAACGGTTACGATCGAGATTTCCAATTTAAACAGTGTTGCGGTTGATTCTTTGGCAGTAGCCTATATTTTAGATGGATCGGAGCCGGTTGTTGAAATCCTTAATGCCCAATCTTTTAGCGGGTAACAGTTCAATCGAACATTCTTTTTCAGCATTGGCCGATCTTTCCGTGAAAGGATTGCATACAATTAAAGCCTATGTTTCGGCAGCCGGAGATATTGATTTAAGTAACGACAGTGCACAAGTTACCATCGAAAACCGTATTGATAGTACCACGCAAATTACTTCAGATGTAAGCATTTGCAGGGGAGATTATGCTTTTCTGGAAGCATCGGGAGGAGTGTTTTACTTGTGGAGTACAGGGTCAACCGCAGCTTCAATTCAGGTTAATCCAACGCAAACAACTATTTATTCAGTACAAATTATTACCGACGAAGGATGCGAAGTTGAAAAATCGGTTCAGGTAACGGTATTTGAAGATGATGTAGTCCCTGTTATAAGTTCAACTCCCATTGATTCTTCCTGTATTGGAGGAATGGAGTTGTCAACTCAACTTGCCATTCCGGTTATGTGGAAATTCGAAAAAGATGGAGATATTTTTGATTTGGGAGAGAGCCTGAGTATTTCAGTTCAGGAAAACGGACTTTATTATGCTTCCTATACCAATGAAAACGGTTGTGAATCCAAATCGCAGGCATTTCAGTTTGAAGAAGTACAATTTCCGGAGATTGAGCTTTCGGGGTATGCTACCGTTTGTTCCGGAGAGAGTATTGTTCTGAGTATTTCCGGCGCTTCTCAAGTATTATGGTCCACCGGCAAAAGTACTGAAAGTATTGTGGTTACTCCCAATCAGGACAGCACGTTTAGCGTAAGTGGTAGTCTGGCAAATGGTTGTGTTTTTAGCGATTCTGTTCTAGTTTCTGTTATCCCTGCACAAGCACCCGATCCGGTTTCGCAAATGTTGCCTGCCGATGCCAGTGTAAATTTAACACAACCCATTTCGTTATCGTGGCAACCCGGGGAAAATACCGTTGCTTTCGATTTATACGTTTGGGAAGACGGTCAGAGTAAAACACAAACGCCATTTGCGAGCGATATTCAGGCCATCGGTTATTCTTTACACAGCCTTTCTCCTGGGCAGAGTTATCTGTGGCAGGTGGTGGCAAAAAACAGTTGTTTCAGTATCGAAGGCCCCGTTCAGCAATTTACAGCTGCCGGAATACCCGACCTTATTTTGGATTCGCTCGATGCCCCGGTTTCGGTTTTAGCTGGTAACTCCATTACCCTTACCTGGGAAGTAAAAAATGTTGGGAATGGCAGTACCAATAATAAAACATGGGAAGACTATGTTTACTTGTCGGCTGACCTTGATTTAAGAAGGGGCGACGATCTTTTGCTGGGATCATTCAATAATATTGCTTCGTTATTGCCCGGCGAATCATACGTAGTAACCAAAGAGTTAGATATACCACTTACGCTGAAAGGAACCTATTATTTGTTTGTAAGTACCGATAACGACGATGGTTATTGCCGAATTATCGACGGAGTTTGTTCTGATGACCGGAAAAGTCACAGACAAAACGTTCTTGAAAGTGATGAACAGAACAATTATATTTTTTCAACACTTTCAATAATGGTCCCGCCATTGCCCGATCTTACGGTAAACAGTTTGGGTGTAATTGCCGATGCGTTTTCGGGTGATACCATTAACGTTACCTATGAAGTTTTAAACGATGGCGACATTGCTGCAAGAGGTTTGTTGTGGAGGATAAAAGACCTTGTCGGTGCCGGTTATTCATCAGGTGGTTCGGGAGGCGGAGTCTCGAACAGTTCATCTTCAGGTAGCTATACTTCCGAGCCATTAACAGAATCGTGCCAGGTTCAGTATTACTGGAAAGATGCTGTTTATCTTTCCAATCAATCTGAATTTAGCTTTTCAACAGCTACAAAACTGGACGATTTTTCGGTGCTTTTATCGGAGTGGGACAGCACAACAAGTTGTTTTGATGAGAGCACCTTGCAGGTTGGCAATACTTATATCCGAAATTGGGAAGTAGAACTTCCGAATAACATTTTTGGTACTTATTATATTTACATTATCCCGAACTATTACGGGCTTTTCGAAGACGATTACAGCAACAATATTTACAGAAGTACACCCATCAATGTTCGTTTAACACCACCTGCTGATTTGGCTGTTACGGCGTTAACGGCTCCCGGAAATGCCATTGCAGGCCAAAAAGTAGATATTTCGTGGACTGTTCAGAATAACGGGCTTAATCCTCCTTTGGTTGATTCCTGGATCGATGAGGTATTTATTTCGGAGTCGCCTGATTTTGATAAAAACACAGCTACATCGCTTTTGCAGAAAACGTATAAATACCCGACTGTTTATTTTGAAGGATATCCGGAAATTGATAAACTCGAAAATGGTGATTCTTACACCCAAGATGCGGTTATAACAATACCTGAGCGAATACAGGGAGATTATTATCTGTTTGTATTGAACGACACAAAAGACAAAGTTTTTGAATTCCAAACAGAAGACGATAATCTCAGAAGAACTGATTTGCCGCTGTCGGTAAGCTATGGTAATCGGCCCGATTTAGCTCCGGTTTCTATTTCTGTTCCCGACTCGATATACCGGGGAGAACGGTTTCCGATAAAATGGAAGACAATCAACCAGGGCTTAAAAGGCGCCGCCGGATATTACGACCATTTGTATTGGGCAGCCTATTCGGAATGGACTCCCGGAAAGATGAACCGCATTGGCAATGTTATTCAGAAAGATAGTCTTCGGCCGGGGCAGAGCATTGAAAAATCAGCTCTTGTTGAATTGCCCCTTAATACGCCCGATTCAGTTTGGTTTTTTGTTGTAAACGACTATACCGATAAGGTTTTTGAAACCGATGAAACCAATAATACTTTTGGAAGAAATGAATACTCAAAAGTATATTCCCGGGAAGTAATACATGAAATTGAATACGTTGATTTGGAAGCTGTTGCTTTGAACCCGGCAACACTTACACCGGGGTCGGGAGACTTAATCGATGTTTTGTTTGCGGTTCAAAATAATGCATCGTATGATGTGCAAAAGACAATTGTAAGCCGAATTTATTTAACCCTTGATTCCGTTTTAACCTCCGACGATTACTACCTCGAGCAACATGCGCAGTACAAACTTGCAGCGGGTGAGTCTTTTACAGCAACAAAGTCGGTAAAAATACCGGAATTAGTATCCGGAGAATGTTACATGTATTTATGGGTTGATTATACCAACCGGATTGCAGAAGACACAATCAAAGCCAATAACATTCTGTTGCAAAAAATAAATGTTAGCGAAACTCCAGCACCCGATCTGCTTATTACTTCTATGTCGGCTCCTTCTGAAGTTTGGAGCGGACAGGATTTCTATGTGAAATATACCTTGCAAAATATTGGGGTTGGCCCCACCCGGAATACCTGGTACGATGCCTTTTCGTTTCATACGTCCCCCTTGCCCGAAGGCAACCAATCGGCCGGTTTTTCAACAAATACTTTTGTACTGAATCCGGGAGATGTAATAACCGACAGTGTATTGCTTACTGTGCCCAGCGGGTACGAAGGAAACTATTATTTAGTGGGTAGTGCAGATAAGAACAACAACCTGTTTGAAGGGCTAAGCGGAGGAGAGGATAATAACCACAGGAATCAGTTGATACTGGTGAAGGTCCCCGATCCGGCAGATTTAACAGTTGCTTCAATTTTATTACGAGATTCAGTTTATTTGGGCGACAAAACTACTACCACGCTTCAGGTAACCAATGTGGGTAGTAATCCGGCACCCGGTACTTTTTATAATGGCTTTTATTTATCGGCCGATCAGCAGTTTAATGGCTCCGAAGATCCATTTGTTGCCAGCAAAAGGTCGTATGTAAATCTTAATCCGGGAGAAAGTGCATTTTATGATCTAACAGGACCGGTAAGAGATCTTTTCCCGGCGAATTATTATGGTATTGGAAGAACCAACCTGCTTGGGTCGATCGGTGAAATCGACTATCAGAATAATTTACTTGCGTCTGACGAACAACTAAAAGTAAATGTACGCGAACTGGAATTGGAGGTGCCGGCCTATGCTATTTTTGAGGATGCAGATTGGAAATATTATAAAGTAGAAGTTGGAGAGAACTTTGATTTACTGGTAGATTTTACTTCCACCAGAAACCTTGGAAATAATGAAGTTTATGCTTCTTATGAAAAAATACCCACACCCAATTCCTATGACTTTAAGGGGCTGAATAAAAATTCTTCAGATCAGCGAATTCTGATCCCGGAAACCCGGGCCGGCTTTTATTATTTACTGATAAAATCCGACATCCCGTCCAATCAACATATCGAAATTCTGGCGCGAACGCTTCCCTTTAGCATTCTTACATCCAATCCCCAAACAGTTGGAGACGGAATTGTTACAACCACTGTCACCGGTGCAGGTTTTCGGGATGGGATGGAAGTTTCTCTGGTTCAGAATAGTGTCCCGGTTGTAAGTGCACAAGAGGTAAATCTCGCAAACAGTATGAACGGAACTTTACTTTGGAACCTTACCGGCATTGCATACGGTACTTACGACTTGCAACTTAAAAACCCCAATGGTGAAATTGTAGTGCTTGAAAACGGGCTTACAATTGAAGCAAGCACCGGTTACAGTGAACTGACTTTTGATATTCAGGCCCCCGATGTGGTTCGTGCTGGGAAAACGGCTTTTGTAACCATCGTTTTTAAAAATGAAGGGAATGTTGATATTCCTTTGATGAACACGATGGTTACAGTACTTGAGGATATAGAGATTTATGAAATTACAACTCAAGGAAAGCTAAAAATAAACTCAACGCTGGATGACCTTGGGCGTACAGCGGGAATGGCAGACTATGAAGCTTCGGGAGGATTTAAAATATTGCCATTATATGCACGCGACATTCATCCTGATGAAGAATTATCAGTTAATATTTATGGGAAACTTTAGTGGAGACACCTTCCCTTTAAAGATTCGCCAACTGGCTATGACTTCTTCTGCTTTAGTTCTTAGTTTGATGGATAAAATCATTGCTGTCCCATTAAAATCTAATAATGTTCTTTGAAAATATTGAAATTTAGTTAGTTGCGTGCGATTTTCGATTAAACGGATTTCAATTTGCATTTTCGCTATTCATAAACAGA
>JBKEDN010000303.1:0-5661 GCA_047975435.1 Draconibacterium sp.
AACTGTTTGTCCCTGTTGCTTTGTATCTTGTCCTCATTGTATAAGAATATGCTCCTAAGATACTATTTACTATTATAATAGGCTGATTGGTAGATTTTTAATTTTTAGAGGTTTCCTTAAGATCAGGTTTACAGGAGCCGGCGTATTAAAAACATTGTAAGGAGAACGAAAAGCTGTAATAGTGATTTCTTCAAGCGGATCGTTTACCAGCGTAGTGTCTTTCTGCGGAAATGGATTCTGGCTCAAACTGCGAACAGGAGCGAGGCACGCCAGCAGGAGAAAAAAGGTTAGCAGTTGGTAAGCAAGTTTCATTCGTTTATTTGTTTGCCGTTTCCTGCACTAATGTACGAAAACTATGGAAATGGGTTCATCAACCTTTCGGATTATGTTGAATCTGCAAAACGTAGGTTTTTACCCCTTTTATTTTGTTGTATTTTCTTTTATCCTGAACTGGATGATCCGCGTAATTAGCTCGGAAGGAAGTGCTTCTGAAACCGGAAACTGAACCGATCCTTTTCCCTGTTTGTAGCCGTCGAGTGCCTTTGCAAAGGCAGCGTGCCCGTTTGGCGTGGCATAAAACCCGATGTGATTTTTGTAGCCAGCAAAATACACCAACGGCTTTTTGTTGAGTTTGTAAGCAGGCATTCCGTAAGCAATACTTTCAATTGCATTGGGCGCTGCTTTTAAGATTATTTCCCGCATTTGATTCAGTAAAACCTGAATATTTTCCGGGAATTTGGCAATGTATTGATCTACTTCGTTCATGCTCCAAAATAAAAGGATTTCAGAAGAAAAACAAAAAGCCTGTTTCGCTATCGAGACAGGCTTTTTGCAAAGTATTTCAAACGGATTTAATCCATGCTATCAAGTAAAGCATCGCGTTCTTTCAGGAATTCCGAAAGACGTTCGATCGGGTCGCGGGTAATGGCCACACGCCCCGAGCGGATAAACTGCAACACCTTAAATTTGTTGAGTTCTTCAAACAGTGCCTGCGTTTCTTCCTTGTGCCCTGTTTTTTCAATTACTACATAGTCTTTTGTGATTTCCAGAATACGGGCGCCGGCATTTCGAACCATGTGTTCAATGTCGTCGCTTTCGTAAATGGGTTCAATCGGCACTTTATACAAAGCAATTTCCTGGTACACCATTTCTTCGTTCGAATGGTAAAATGCTTTCAGAATATCGATTTGCTTTTCAAGCTGGCTAACCACTTTTTTTACCTGAACCTCTGTTTCGTGAATAACAATGGTGAATTTGAAAATACCAGCGATGGCAGATTCAGATACAGTTAAGCTTTCGATATTGATTTTTCGGCGCGTAAACATGATTGTTATTCGCGCAAGTAATCCAATGTGGTTCTCGGAATATACTGTTATGATGTATTCTTTTCTCATGATTTTTATTTTAAGCGTTTCAGGTTGAATTAAGGTTCAAGCAATACGTCGGAAACCGAAGCTCCTGTTGGAACCATTGGGAAAACGTTGTCTTCTTTTTCGATCACAACTTCCAGCAGATACGGTCCTTCGTGGTCAATCATTTTTTGAACACCGGCTTCCAGGTCTTCGCGTTTTTCCACTTTGTGGCCGTCAATTCCAAAGCCTTTCCCAATCATGATAAAATCGGGATTGTGCAGCTCGGTAAACGAATAGCGTTTGTCGAAGAACAACTGCTGCCACTGGCGTACCATTCCCAGGAAGTTATTATTCAGAACAATAATTTTTACGGGAAGCTTATTTTGTGCGATGGTGCCCAATTCCTGAATGGTCATTTGGAAACCGCCATCGCCGATTACGGCAATTACAGTACGGTCGGGGGCTCCAAGCTGCGCGCCCATACTGGCTGGCAAACAAAATCCCATGGTTCCCAAACCACCCGAAGTTACATTGCTACGCGAATTTTTAAATTTGAAATAACGCTGTGC
This sequence comes from Draconibacterium sp., assembly GCA_047975435.1. Lineage (GTDB taxonomy): Bacteria > Bacteroidota > Bacteroidia > Bacteroidales > Prolixibacteraceae > Draconibacterium. The sequence continues at coordinate 1,922 of JBKEDN010000303.1, forward strand.
AATCATTTGGTGCTGGCCCACATCGGTTACCAGAATAGCCTCATGATTGGTTTTTTCCGAAGCCAGACGAATTACCTCGCCCATGGTTAATCCGGGTTTTGTAGGATGAAGGTCTTTGTCGATCACTTTTTCCTTTTCAATCTGCATGCACTTGTGGAATTCATCCAACCACTCGCTGTGGCTGTTTTCTTTCACATTGGCAGTAAGCATTTTCAGCGATTTTTTGGCATCGCCCACAACCCGTACATCGGTTTTTACAATTTTATCCACTTCCGCCGGATCAATCTCCAGGTGAATTATCTTAGCCTTTTTAGCATATTCGCTTACTTTTCCGGTTACCCGGTCGTCGAAACGCATACCAACGGCAATAATCAGGTCGGCTTCGTTGGTCAGCAGGTTCGGGCCATAATTTCCGTGCATACCGAGCATACCAACATTTTGCGGATGATCGCTTGGCAGTGCCGAAAGCCCCATAATGGTCCAGGCTGCCGGGATACCCGTTTTTTCAACAAAAGCTTTTAATTCTTCTTCCGCGCGGCCAATAATAATTCCATGTCCAAACAAGATCAATGGTTTCTTCGCTTGATCGATTAATTCGGCGGCAGCTTTTACCTGGTGCGGATCCACCGGCATTTCCGGAAGATAAGAGCGTATTTTTTTACATTTTTTGTATTCAAAATCAAGTTCGCCAAACTGCGCATCTTTGGTCAGGTCGATAAGTACCGGCCCCGGGCGTCCCGAGTTGGCAATGTAAAAAGCCTGTGCAATTGCTTCCGGAATTTCTTCGGGAGTAGTAACCTGGTAGTTCCATTTTGTTACGGTAATCGACATTCCTACGATATCCGATTCCTGGAAAGCGTCGGTACCCAGCAGTGGCGATGCCACCTGTCCGGTAATACAGACCAAAGGTGTGGAATCGATCATGGCGTCAGCAATCCCTGTCATCAGGTTGGTAGCACCCGGACCTGAAGTTGCAAAGCAAATACCCGGTTTCCCGGTGACTCTTGCATAGCCCTGCGCCCCATGAATTGCGCCCTGCTCGTGACGGGTTAAAATGTGTTTTACGTTTTTGTCGAAATCATACAAAGCATCGTAAACAGGCATAATCGCGCCTCCCGGATAACCAAAAATGGTATCTACTCCTTCTTCCAGTAACGAAAGGATCAATGCTTGTGAACCGGTAACTTTTTTAGCTGTCATACTGTTTGATTTTATCTGCCATAACAGGCTATGTCTATATTTTGTTTTTCTGAATTGTTTTAATCGATTAATCGGATGGCGCCAAGATCGGCTGATGAAACCAGGCTGGCGTAGGCTTTTAAAGCCTTTGAAATGTTACGTTCCCTGGAAGCCGGTTTCCAGGCTTTCGCGCCTTTGGCTTCCTCTGCTTTTCTACGGTTTGCCATTTCTTCGTCCGAAATCAACAGGTTGATGGAACGTGCGGTAATATCAATTTCAATTTTATCGTTGTTTTGAATGAGCCCAATGGCACCGCCGCCGGCAGCTTCGGGTGATACGTGGCCGATTGAAAGCCCTGAAGTTCCCCCTGAAAAACGTCCGTCGGTAATCAAAGCGCAGTCTTTATCCAACTGCATCGATTTCAGGTACGAAGTAGGGTAGAGCATTTCCTGCATTCCCGGGCCACCTTTGGGGCCTTCGAAGCGAATCACGATCACATCGCCTTTCTGAACCGTATCGCCTAAAATGCCGTTTACTGCATCATCCTGCGAATCGAAAACTTTGGCTGTTCCTGTGAATTTGAAAATCGAAGCATCAACACCTGCGGTTTTAACGATGCAGCCTTTTTCGGCAATATTACCGAATAACACCGCCAGACCGCCATCTTTGTTGTAGGCGTGTTCCATGTCGCGGATACAACCTTTTTCGCGGTCAGTATCCAGTTCTTTGTATTGGCTTTCCTGCGAACCCATTACCAGGTTCCGGCCACCGCCCGGTGCCGATTTATACCGGCGAACAGCATCTTCGCTTGTTGTTTCGCTCATCACATCGAAAGCTGCAATCGCTTCGGCGAGCGTTTTTCCGTCGATGCGGTGCACATTGGTTTCAAGCAAACCGCCGCGATTCAGTTCTGCCAGAATCGACAAAATTCCTCCGGCGCGGTTTACATCCTGAATGTGGTAATGCGAGTTTGGCGCTACTTTACACACGTTCGGTGTTTGCCTCGAAAGCTGGTCGATATCGCTCATGCTGAATTCTACGCCTGCTTCGTGCGCAATGGCCAGCAGGTGAAGTACCGTGTTGGTCGATCCGCCCATGGCAATGTCAAGTTTCATGGCATTCAGAAAAGCATCGCGGGTGGCAATACTGCGTGGAAGCACACGGTCGTTGCCTTCGTAATAATAGGTTTTGGTAGCTGCAACAATTTTTTCAACAGCTTCTTCAAACAGGCGTTTACGGTTGGCGTGTGTTGCCACAATGGTTCCGTTTCCCGGAAGTGCCAGCCCGATGGCTTCCGCGAGGCAGTTCATCGAATTGGCGGTAAACATGCCCGAGCACGATCCGCAGGTAGGGCAGGCGTTTTGCTCTACACGGGTGAGGTAATCGTCAGAAATTTTTGTGTCGGCAGCCATCACCATGGCATCTACCAGGTCGAGGTGTTTATCGTCAACCTCGCCGGCTTCCATTGGCCCGCCCGAAACAAACACTGCCGGAATATTCAGTCGCATGGCGCCCATCATCATTCCGGGTGTAATTTTATCGCAGTTCGAAATGCAGATCATCGCATCTACCTTGTGTGCGTTGCACATATATTCAACACTGTCGGCAATAACATCGCGCGAGGGCAGCGAATACAGCATCCCGTCGTGTCCCATGGCAATTCCGTCGTCAACGGCTATGGTGTTGAATTCGGCGGCAAAATAACCGTGTTTTTCAATCAGCCCTTTTAAGTACTGGCCAATTTCGTGAAGGTGGGCGTGCCCCGGAACAAACTGGGTGAACGAGTTAACAATGGCAATAATCGGTTTCCCGAATTGCTCTTCTTTTACGCCGTTTGCTCTCCAAAGGCTTCTTGCTCCGGCCATCCGGCGACCTTTTGTTGTGGTATCGCTTCTTAATGGAATCTGCATACTATTTTGTCTTTTACTGTCAGTTTAAATATTAAAAAAGCCTTTCTCTGTTTTGAGAAAGGCTCGTAAATATTGTTTCAATTTATAACATGATCTAACCTTCCTCGAAAAATCCAAGAATGACAACCAGAAGGACTAGAATGTTATTAATTACTCTCATCGTGTTTTTTTAGTTCGGAAACAAATGTAGAAATTATAATTAATAAGCAAAACGATTTGAAACTAAAATCGGACATTTTCCAAAAAAAATAAAGTTTTAGTACATTTTTTCTTGTAGATGATAATTTATTCTGATATTAAATCTCAGATGACTATAACTTCTATTGGCTTGGTTATTACCGATTTGATCTTTGTGGCCAAATAGTTTTTACCTTAAAAGACTATTGCTTTCTCCCGGTTTTGTTTTTTTTTCGTGGTTTGGGAATACGATTATCTACCAAATTGAGACAGAAAGAAGGTGTTTATATGGAAATTTATTTCGAAGAGTAAAAAGCCATTGGTAAAAAGGACCGATTTCAACTATCGTTCTAAGTAACTGTTAGGAAATTATCCTTTTCGTTAATTATGCGTCTTTTTCATTTTTACTACTGCAAAATTTCCTTAAATAGCTACGGCTATTCGTGTCAATTTTGCCTTGTCTAAATAAAAAAT
>JBKEDN010000329.1:0-15119 GCA_047975435.1 Draconibacterium sp.
AGCTATCAACATACCGAGGAAAACTATTTTATCGCTTGATGCAACAAGCCGTAGATACAGCACCAGTTACATTTAATGATATTACAAAAACAACTTGACCCAAGGAGATAAGCAGTTTTTAATTTTAAAGCTGTTTCTCAAAATTGTTTGGTATATTTTCAACTATATTGCATCGTGTTTTCATCATCAAATTTATTGAGCATTAAACCTCCGAAAATAATTAAATCCCACTATATGTTCCGGAGAGAAATAAATATTATAAATACTATCTTTACTCCTCTATAATTAATCTTGAAGTAAATCTATTGAATAAGAGCGAAGGAGAAATAGAGCTAATTCGAGCTTTCAAAAAAGGTGATATAAAAGCATTTGAAAAGCTCTTCCAAAAATATCATAAAAAACTGTATGTCTTTCTATTTCACTTATTGCATTCAAAAGAAGATGCCGAAGAAATAGTTCAGGAAGCATTCATCAAGATTTGGGAAAAACGGGAAGAGTTTAAAGAAGAACATTCATTTAGCTCCTTTCTTTTTACCATTGCAAAAAATTCATTTCTGAATCTAAACAGAAAGAAAATTAATCTCAAGGTTTTTGAAGATCATCTGGATTTCGTAGAAATAACCTCAACCGTTAAAACGGATGATTACGTTTTGTTCAAGGAAACAAAAGAGATTATCAACATAATAATAAATGATTTACCTCCAAAAAGAAAAGAAATATTTCTTTTACGAAGAATTGATGGGCTTTCAAGAAATGAGATTGCTGAAAAATTGGGAATTTCTATCACTACAGTTGATAGCCAGTTAACAAAAGCCAATATATATTTGAAAGACCAATTGAAGAAATATAGTGTTTTGCTTCTTATTCTATTTCTGAGCTAAAATCAGATTTTCTTATCTGGAGAAAAAAATTTTCATCTCGAGTAATAGTAAACGTATTTTTATGTGTATTACTTATAAACAGGTAAGAAATGAATCTAAAAAAAATAGAGATAATAAAAAGATTTTTCTCCAAATCATATGACGATGATGATTTGATGAACCTGTTTAGATGGTTTAACAGCGAAAAAGGAAATCTTGAGATAACTGACTCCTTGTATGAAAGTTGGAAGTCTTTCGAATACAATGATGATCTCCAAGTCCATGTCGAATCAGCAAAAATGTTTACGAATATAAGGAATGCAATACTCCGCAATAATACGCAACGAACAACAAGGCAGATTATTAGATTACTTCCCTATGCAGCTGTGTTTATAGTTATTGTCGGAATCATTGCAATACTTTCCTCACAAGGCGAACTAATAAAATTTTCAAATCCAAATCAATATACTTCCATAATTACAGAAAACGGACAACGGTCTAGAGTCGTTTTACCCGATAGTTCAATAGTTTGGTTAAATTCAGGTACAACACTGTCTTACAATTATTCTTTGAAGGATAGAAGAAGCGTTATTTTGAAGGGACAAGGCTTTTTTCAAGTAAAAAGGAACGAGAACAAACCATTCGTAGTACAGTGCGACGAAATAAAAGTCAAAGTACTGGGAACAAAATTTGATGTGAGTAATTATCCTGAAAATGAAAAGATATGTGTTGTGCTTGAATCAGGTAGCGTTGAAGTAAATGATAGCAAAATAAGTTATATGCTTGAACCTGGGGAAAAAGCCGACTACAGCATAAGTGACAACACTGTAAATATAGACAAGGTAGACATCCAAAAATATACCTCATGGAAAGATGGTAAGCTTATATTTCGAAATGACCCTATGGAGTTTGTTATAAAGGAACTTGCAAGATGGTATAATATTGAGATAAAAGTGGAAGATCCGGAGGTTTACAACTCCATTTTTACTGGAACAGTTATTAATGAAGACTATTCGCGGATTTTCGAATTGATAGAATACTCTTGTCCAGTACATTGTGAAATCATCAACAATCTCAATCCAGACGAAATTCCAAAAATAATTTTGACCAAACAATAACTATAATCAAAACTAAAACGAAGTACTTATGAAAACCTAGCAAATTAAAAAAGGAGATGCTGGAAACATCTCCCTACTAAATTCTTAAGCCTCAGTATTCGACACCGGAGGCAGAATCAATTTGAACTATAAATCCAAATCAAAACAAATTTATGGAAAAAATATGTTGTGTAACGATTTATGAGTTACATAAAATCGTGAATTCAAAACTATTGAGGATAATGAGGATTGTTTTGTTTTTAATTGTTTGCAGTATTACACAAGCTTTTGCAGTAAATAGCAATGCTCAAAATACCCGACTAAGTTTGAGCTTTAGAGATGAAGCAATTGTAAAGATTCTCGACAAAATTGAAGATTTGTCTGAGTTCTATTTTATGTACGACGCTACAGTTGTAAACGTCAATCAAAAAAGGAGTATTAATTGCGAAAATAAAACAATTGCAGGAATATTGGATGAATTGTTCCAAGACTCTGGAATAACATACAAAATAGAAGATCATTTGATTGTTTTAAAGAAAACAAATGCTATCTCAGAACATGCTCCCAACGAGTTAGACCAACAAAAGAAAATCACTGGGAAGGTTACCGACACCAAAGGATCGCCATTACCAGGTGTAACCATAACGGTTCTTGGAACTACACGCGGGGTAATTTCAGATAGCGATGGCACATACTCAATTGATGTTGATCCAAAAGACAAATTAGTCTATTCATTCATTGGAATGGAGAGTCAAATCATAGATGTTGGCAATCAATCTATCATTAATATTAATTTGCGTGAAAAGTCAGAAGAACTAGAGGATGTAACTGTAGTTGCTTTTGGCAAACAGAAAAAGGAATCCGTTGTTTCATCTATCGCAACAGTAAAACCAAGTGAACTAAAGGTCCCAAGTAGTAATTTAACAACGGCATTAGCAGGTAAAGTAGCAGGTATAATAGCTTATCAAAGAAGCGGAGAACCTGGTTTAGATGATGCTGAATTCTTTATCAGAGGGGTTACAACCTTTGGATACAAGGTTGACCCTTTGATTCTAATCGATAACGTGGAGGTCACCACCACTGAACTTGCAAGAATGCAGCCTGATGATATTTCCAGCTTTAGTATTATGAAAGATGCTGCAGCAACTGCTCTCTATGGAGCCAGAGGTGCAAATGGGGTAATTCTTGTGACAACTAAGTCCGGGGCTGAGGGTAGAATGAGAGTCAGTTTTCGAGTAGAGAATTCAATGTCAATGCCAACTAAAAACGTTGAATTGGCTGATCCCATAACCTACATGAAACTCCATAACGAGTCTGTTCTGACTCGAAATCCGCTTGGCGTTTTACCCTATTCTCAACAAAAGATTGATAATACAATCGCAGGTACCAATCCATATGTTTATCCGGCAATCGACTGGAGAAATGAGCTTTTTAAAGATCATACCATGAACCAACGTTATATCATGAATATCTCAGGTGGTGGGAAGATCGCAAGATACTATGTTTCCGGGTCTTTAAATAAGGATAACGGGATATTAAAAGTTGACGAAAGAAATAACTTTAACAGTAACATCAACCTAACTAAATATACCCTGCGTTCAAATGTTAATGTGAATCTGACACCTAAAACAGAATTGGTTATAAGGATGAATGGAAATTTTGATGACTATACTGGCCCCATTCAAGGGGGGACAGAAATGTACCGTATGGTAATGAGGAGTAATCCGGTGCTTTTTCCTGCCTATTATCCATCTGAGATAAAACCAAATATTCAGCATATAATGTTCGGAAACTACGAAGAAGGAAATTATATAAATCCGTATGCTGAATTAGTAAGGGGATATAAAGATTATTCGAGAGCTATAATGCTTGCTCAGTTAGAGTTAAATCAAGATCTTTCGGCTATTACCGAGGGATTTAATTTCAGGGCACTGGTAAACACAAACCGAACTTCTTATTTTGATGTCGTTCGATCCTATAATCCTTTTTATTATGCCATTTCAGCATATGACAAACGTACAAACGACTACAATATAGAGGTAATTAATGAAGATGAGGGAACTGAATACCTTGGTTATAGTGAGGGGGACAAAAATGTTAGTTCTATATTCTACCTTGAATCAGCCTTGAGCTACGATAGAACTTTTGCCGAGAAGCATGGAGTTAGTGCAATGCTCGTTTACACGATGAGACAGAGACTATCAGCTAATGCCGGGAGCTTACAACTTTCCCTACCGTATCGTAATATGGGAGTTTCAGGAAGAGCCACCTATTCTTATGCAAATAAATACTTTACCGAACTCAATTTTGGATATAACGGATCAGAACGATTTCATAAATCAAAAAGGTTTGGTTTTTTTCCCTCTGCTGCCGTTGCATGGAGTATTTCTAACGAACCATTTTGGGAGCCCTTTAAAAATGGTTTCAACAAACTTCGCCTAAGGAGTTCATATGGGCTTGCGGGAAATGACGCTATTGGAGATGCAAGTGATCGTTTCTTCTATTTGTCAAATGTCAATATGAATGCAACGGGCGCAGTATTTGGAACTGACAATGGATATTCTCGCTCCGGAGTAACTATAACCAGATATTCCAATGAAGATATCACCTGGGAAGTTTCCAGAAAGTTTAATCTAGCGCTGGAGTTAGGTTTTTTTGAGAAACTAGAGATTCAAGCTGAGTATTTTAGAGAATACAGAACAAATATACTGATGACTCGTGCAGACATTCCAAAAACAATGGGACTTTCTTCGGAGATCCGTGCTAATGTGGGTGAAGCATCTGGGAAAGGAGTAGACATTTCGGCAGATTATTCCCAGAGCTTTGGAACCGACTTTTGGATTCAGGCACGAGGCAATTTTACTTATGCAACCAATCAATACGAGGTTTATGAAGAACCGGAATATGATGAGCCATGGCGTTCCCGGGTTGGACATTCTATTCAGCAGGAATGGGGATATATTGCAGAACGTTTATTCGTTGATGAATTTGAGGTTGCAAACTCACCCAAACAATTTGGAGACTATATGGCCGGAGATATAAAGTACAGAGATGTAAACGGAGACGGAGTTATTACAACAGCAGATCAGGTTCCTATAGGTTATCCAACCATACCTGAAATATCGTATGGATTTGGTTTCTCCGCCAAGTATAAAAATCTTGACATCAATGCATTTTTTCAGGGAGTTGCCAGAGAATCGTTTCGTATAAGTGTCAGTGGTACGGCTCCATTTATCGATAATGATGGTAGTTCGGCCACCCTTTCACAAAACCAACTACTTAAAGCATATGCTGATGATTATTGGTCTGAAGAAAATAGAAATCTATTTGCATTATGGCCTCGTTTAAGTTCGGCGCCTGTCACAAATAATACTCAAGCAAGCACTTGGTTTCAGCAAAATGGTGCATTCTTGAGATTAAAACAAATAGAGATTGGTTATTCTTTCCCGGAATTTGCCAAGTTGTTGCATACTGATGCTATTCGGTTATACGTCAGTGGAACAAATCTATTGACTTGGAGCAAATTTAAACTTTGGGATGTGGAGATGGCTTCGAACGGTTTGGGCTATCCTATTCAAAAAGTTTATAACCTGGGTATTTATGTAACATTCTAAAAAGTTTCTAACTATGAAAAATATACAACAATATCTTATTATTTGTTTCTGGGTGTTTCTTTTTGCAGGTTGTGATTATTTGGATGTTGTTCCAGACAATATCGCAACTATCGACAATGCCTTTACAATGAGGAGTACCGCGGAAAAATATTTATTTACGTGTTACCGATACCTTCCTGAACATGGGAATGCTGCCTATGATCCTGCAATTGCAGCTGGAGATGAATATTGGTTCCTCTTCCCATATATCACAACTACAAGCTGGAATTCAGCAATATCAATAGCTCAAGGAAATCAACGCTCATCCAATCCCTATTTAAACTACTGGAGCAATACATATGCAAACAGTAATCCTTACAGAGGAATTAGAGATTGTAATATTTTCTTGGAAAATATAGAGAAAGTTATTGATATGGATGAGACTGAGATAATGAGGTGGACTGCAGAAGTAAAATTTCTAAAAGCTTATTATCACTTCTGGCTGTTTCGGATGTATGGAGCAATTCCTCTTGTTAAAGATAACTTGCCAATATCTTCAGGAGTTGATGAAGTAAAGGCATACAGGCAACCTGCTGACGATTGTATAGACTACATAGTAGGGCTACTTGACGAAGCAGCACTAAATCTTCCTAATAAGATTGACTTTGAAACCACTGAACTTGGCAGAATAACAAAACCTATTTGCTATGCTGTTAAAGCACAGGTGTTGGTTACAGCTGCGAGCCCATTATTCAATGGAAATCCTGATTATGCCTCAATCGTTGATAATAGAGGAGTTAACTTGTTTAATAGTACTGTTGACAATGAAAAGTGGATCAAAGCAGCGAATGCATGCAAAATGGCTATCGAACTTTGTGAAGAAATGGGATACAAATTGTATAATTATCAAGATGCTCCATTTCAAACAAGTACACTTTCTGACACAACAAAAACTTTAATTGCGATCAGAGGTAGTGTTACTGAAAAATGGAATGATGAAATAATTTGGGCAAATACCCAAAGTATGGCATCTAGTGCACAACAAAATGCAACTCCTCCTGGTGTTATTGCAAGTAAGTATTCCGGAACTACCGGAAATACCAGCACCTTGGGAAAATACTCTCCTCCGATAAAGATTGCAGAAATGTATTATTCTAACAATGGACTACCGTTATCTGAAGATAAAACATATGACTATGCGAACAGGTACAAATTGAGGGTCGCCACCGATGAAGATAAATATTACTTGCAGACAGGATACACAACAGTTGGTCTTCATTTTGCCAGAGAGCCTCGGTTCTACGCAAGTTTAGCTTTTGATGGAGGGCGTTGGTATGGACAAGGGAGTTTTGATGATACGGATCAATATTTGCTTCAGTGCAAAGCAGGTCAATTGCAGGTTGCCGCAACAACTGCAAGAACAGGTGTAACGGGTTATTGGCCCAAAAAATTAGTTAACCATGAAAGCGCTGTCGCTACCTCCGGAAGTGGATATACCTTAGAAAATTATCCTTGGCCCATCATGCGTCTGGCAGATCTGTATCTCCTTTATGCGGAAGCACTTAACGAGGCTTATGGCCCTAATGGATCTGAGGATACCGATGGTTCTCCCTTTATCTGGATAAATAAAGTAAGGGATCGGGCAGGTATTCCGACAGTAGAAGATGCATGGACTAATTATGCATTACATCCCAGTGCGTACCTTCAACAAGAAACATTACGAGAAATAATCCAACAAGAAAGGTTAATCGAACTAGCGTTTGAGGGACATCGCTTTTGGGATTTGAGAAGGTGGAAGACTGCACATATCGAACTTAATAAACCGATAACTGGCTGGGATTATCAGCAAGCAAATGCTGAATATTATTATCGTCCCCGCGTGCTTTATAATCAGTCTTTTATGATTCGAGATTACTTATGGCCAATTGACGAAGATGAGCTTCTGATTAACCGGAACTTAGTCCAAAATTATGGTTATTAATATTCTATTTATTCAAACAAGAAAATATAGAGAAATGAAAGCATTAGCATATAAACTTATCATACCACTGGCATTATTGCTTTTTATTCTGTCATGTGAAGAAGATTCTCATGCCCCAATAGATGATTTGGCAGGTGCACCTTCACCAGTGACGAATGTTGTGGTTGAAGCTCTTCCTGGAGCCGGTAAAATTAGCTACAAACTACCCAATGATGAAAGCCTTTTATGCGTAAAAGCTACTTATGAAGCTCAAGAAGGAATTATTCGTGAAGTGAAAGCATCCTACTACACAAACAGCCTGATTGTAGAAGGATTTGGCGATACATTGGAATATAAAATAAATTTATATACAGTAGGTCGTAATAATCAAGAATCCGAGCCTGTGACAGTGAAATTAAAGCCCCAAATGCCTCCTATCTACGGAATATTTGAATCAATAGCGGAAAGTGTTCAAGAAACATTTGGAGGTATAAAATTCAAAGTTGAAAATCCGGATGAAGCTGATGTGCGCATTTATGTTAACACCCCTGACTCAACCGGAGAATGGATTAATGCCGAAACGTTTTATACCTCTACAGCCTCAATAGAGATGAGTGTTCGGGGATTTGACTCAATTTCCCGTCCATTCCAGATATATGTGAAAGATAGATGGAATAACAGCAGTGAGATATTTGAGCAAAGCTTTAGTCCATGGTTTGAAGAAAAGTTGAACAAACTAAAATTTGAGCAAGTTGATTTACCGACAGATCAAAACACCCCACACATGGCTGGACGTGGAATGTTTAGAATATGGGATGAAGACTATTCAAATAATGATTTTGTTACAACGGTAGGATATGGTATTCCTCAATGGTTTACATTCGACTTGGGAGTAAAAGCTATTTTATCCCGCATTGTGGTTTATAACAGGTCTTCAGGCTCGACATATATATATAATTCCGGAGCAGTAAAAAAATGGGAAATATTTGGATCTATGGCTCCCAATCCTGATGGTAGTTGGGATGAAAGCTGGACTCCCTTGCGAGATGACCCCTGTGTGTCATTCAAACCTTCTGGCTTACCCGTTGGTGAATATACAAACGAAGATATTCAACGTCAGATTGATGGCGAAGAATTCGAATTTGATGAAGTTGATTTACCTGTTCGATATTTGAGGTGGAAAACTGATGAAGTATGGGGGGGAACCAGTATTGGCCATATCAACATTGTAGAAATCACACTTTATGGAAGTGTCCTTGAAGAGTATAACTAGTAAAGATTGAAAAGATGGAAAAACTAACACTACAACCAATACGACTGGTCAAAGATTTTACCAAACTCATGTTACTTGCTTGTCTTTGCGGATTTCTTTTCTCATGCGATGAAATGACCGACAATTATCAACAATATCTGGAAGGTGGCGAGATTATTTACCCCGGGAAGGCCGACTCGGTAAAAGTATTCCCCGGGAAGTATAGAATTGGACTATCCTGGTTATTACTATCCGATCCTTCTATCACTTCTTCAGTAATTTTCTGGAACAATGGTCAGGACTCAACTCTGATTCCAGTTGAAAGAACATCAGGAATTGATACAGTCAGTATTGTATTAGAAAATCTCTCAGAATTGCCTTATACTTTTAATATCATAACCTTGGATGGGAAAGGAAACAAATCTGTAAATACCGAGGTAATTGGGAATGTTTATGGAGATACTTATCGGAATAGCCTTCTGAACAGAGCCATTAGCGAATTACAATATTCTGAGCAAAACGGATTAAATATTGTTTGGGCAAATGCTGACGAAGGAGCACTTGGCGAAAAGATCATTTACGCAAAGAATGACGGAGAAATGGATACAATAATTTGTGAGGCAGACGACGAGAGCATTCTTCTTTCAAATTACGATCCTGCAACTAATTTTGGGTATTCAACAGTTTTTATACCAGACTCAATGGCCATCGATACGTTTATGACTGCTATGGAGATTGTCAATCCGCACATAAAGAAGGAAGAAAAACAAGTAAACAGGTCGCTTTTCAGTTTATATGAATTACCTGGAGACTATTCAGTAAGCCATACGTCTTCATCTATTGTAAATTTAATATGGACAAATGATCCGGGAGCAACGAATGGTACCACATATATTTCTCTGGTAGGTGGGCATATAATGCCTCAATGGTTTACTATCGATTTAGGAAAGAATTATGAACTTACAAAGTTCAAACTTTACCAAAGAGGGGGAACCGGCTCTGCTGCCAATAGATTGTATGCAGGTGGTAACTTAAAGCAGTTCGAAATCTGGGGTGCTATCGATCCTGATGAAAGTTACAATCCTGATGAACACAGTGGTGATTTTGGTGAAGCATGGGAGTTATTACAAACTTGTGTTGTCCATAGACCATCTGGAGATGTTAAGGGTACTTCTTCAACCCGAAGTGATAATACCGAAGAAGACATTGATGCTGCAATTGCAGGACACGAATATTCTCTTAATAACTCAGGCAAGAAATATCGGTACCTCAGGATTAAAGCGATTGAAAACTGGGACTATGCAGATAGAGCCTATGTAAATATTGCTGCAATTGATTTACAGGCAATACAGTATTAAAAGCCAGAAAAACTATTACTCAGTATGAATCGATTAGTAAAAATTATAACAATTATATTTTTATCTCAAGGGTGTTTCCTTTTTGGAAATGCCCGCGAGAAAAACAATAAATTATTTAAAGCGAAAGAGATTAAGTCTGCAATGCTGAAAGCTGCCGAATGGCAATTGAACCATCCTAAACATGATAAAAAAGACTGGACCAATGGAGCATTCTATGCGGGAGTTTTTGCGGCCTATGAAACAACGGGTTCCCAAAAAATATGGAAAGCATTATACGAAATGGGAGAAGAAAACCAATGGAAGCCCGGTACACGCTTGCAACATGCCGACGATCATGCGATTTGTCAGACCTACATAGATATGTATAGAATTGTAGAAGAGAAGAAGATGATAATCCCTTTTACCGAAACAATGGAGAAGTTAATAGATTCTCCCTATCAGCCCAAAGGGATTCAGAAAATTACCTGGTGGTGGTGCGATGCTCTTTTTATGGCACCGGCAGCGTTCGTAAAACTGGGTTTGGTATTAGACAAAGATGAATACCTGGAAATCACGGACAAATTGTGGAAAGAAACTTATGACTTGCTCTGGGATAAGGAAGAACACCTTTATGCCCGCGATTTAGGATATAAGTGGAACGAGCCAGGTATTGAAACCAGGAAGGAAGTAAACGGTGAAAAAATATTCTGGTCGAGAGGAAACGGATGGGTTATGGGAGGCTTAGTTCGCACATTATCTGAACTGCCCAAAGATTATCCTAATCGAGACTTCTATATCAGGAATTTTAAGGAAATGGCAACACGCATCATTCAATTACAGCAAGAAGATGGTTTATGGCATGCCAGTTTGCTTGATCCAGCATCTTATCCTGGAGGAGAAGCAAGTGGCTCGGGGTTCTATATTTATGCACTAGCCTGGGGAATAAACAACGGCATTCTGGATAAGGAAACGTATTTACCAGTCGTAAAAAAAGGTTGGATTGGATTGAACGGTTTACTTCAGAATGATGGACGGGTTGGTTGGTGTCAGCCAATTGGTGCCGATCCACGTAAAAATTTTACTGCCGAAAGCTGGGAAGTATACGGAACAGGAGCGTTTTTACTTGCCGGTAGTGAGGTTATTAAACTACCAAAGAAATAACAAATTATGTTACGAATTCTGTGGCTATTTATTCTTTTAACGCCATTAATTGGTCAAAGTCAACAGTCAAATATAAAGGAGTACTGGAATAAAAACTTGCCGATACTCCCCTTTAGGTTATCACCCCCTCCTATTGGATATAAACCTGAATATATTGATTTTGATCACGACGGAGATCCTGATGCTATTAAGAGTATTACGATACACAATATTCCAATTCTTTGGATTGATGACGATGATGATATGAGTGTCGGAGATTTTGAAGGAGATACTGACAGTGATTGTTTGTTAATTGATCGGAATAAAGATGGAATCTATGGTGGATTAGGGGATCTAATTGTTGACTGGGGAGACAAGAATGGAGACCAAATCGCAGATATGCAAGTAATAGCTGAATATCCAAAAGAAGAAAAAGAAAATGTTTGGCCCTATGGGCACTATATGTGGGTTTTAGATACAGATGGCGATCAGGTTTTTAATTATATCGACTGGAATACTTTTCAACTGAAGGCCTGGGAATTTAGCGGCACCTCTGATTTTATCGAAGATTACAGTGGTCAAAGCCTGTTTCTAAAAGTTCATGGTGCCACAAATCGCATATCTGATCTTCGTTTTAACTGGGAGAATCCTTTCCTTTTCTATGATGAAGACGATGATAATTTGAGTGAAATGGCTATCCGTTTAGTTGATTCGCCGCGCTATTTTAGTGACTCATCAAAAACGATAAATCCAGAAACAATGTATTTCTCTGGAAATATGGATTGGGTATCTATTGCTATCGACGTCGATAATGATAACGGAACGGGACACGAGTTTGATTTTGATTTTACACTTGGCTTTATTGGCGCAGGATTTAATTATGAAAATCAGGTAAAATCAATAAAAGGCTTCAATGGACTTGAAGCTGCAGACTCCTTTTTTCTGGATCCGCGTTGGCGTCATTTGGATGAATTAATTTATCCCGGACATGAGCAGGCAACTGATCTGATTTTTCATGAAGGTAAATGGGACAAAGTTTATTTTGTGTACGATGAAGATGATGATTGTCACCGATGGGAACGAGTAGAGTTTCTTTATCCTATGGATCCCTTTAAAATCGGGTATAATAAAGGAGGTATCGACAATCATCCTCAATCTGATGCATCCGGTGACAGAGGTGAGTGGGATTTGGATAACTCCGGGCATGGGAAACTCTATATTAGCAAGTTTGATGGAAGGTTGCATCTCTATGGTGCTGAATGGGGATGTTGGCGAATTGATCAACAGGCTAAATATTATCAGGGGTTTAACAGAACATGGAAACCTGGCGAGCCTAATATATTTTCTACGGTAAAATATACTGATAATGACGATAATGGATTTTTTGATCAAATTGAGTACGATATAGATGGCGACCATCAGTTTGAAGAAATCATCAGCCTGATTAGTTTAGGAATTGACGACAAATGCGAATTGTACGATCCCTCAGATTTTCAGTACAAAAATTATATCGATTTGTCAAACAAAGTATCCAAGAAAATCTGGGAAGAAGCAATGAATGCTGTAGTTATTGCTGAGCAGCTTGGAATTAATACAAACTGGTATGCTAAGCTAAAACAGGCAACCTCGCCAAGGGATAAATATAACAATGGCTATTGGTTGCAGTATTATCTTTTTAAAGATCTACAATATTATTGTGCTAGAATAAACGATAAGGAACTATTACAAAAAGTTACGATTGCTTATATGACGTCTAACTGGAAATCAATAAATAAAAAAAACTATGAATAAGAATCTATTAATATCAATTGCCTGGTTATTCTTACTAATTAGTGTTGTAAATGCGCAGGAAGAAATTTATGGTAAAGCTAAATTAATAAATCAGCAAGCTGATGGTTATCGGGGTATTTGGTATAATATAGCAGGAGCTGGACAAGCAGGACCAATAAACAGTGAGTATCGATACAAATACAGCGGGGGGTTGGGGACCTACCCTGCAAATCATTATCCTTTCTCGGTTTATGTAAAAAAAGTAGATAAAACATTTTTTTGTTACGGTGGAACCAATGAATCAGGAAAAACCTTACTGCACGTGGTTTCATATTTTGATCATAAAACGGGAGAAGTTCCTCGTCCAACAATCGTATTGGATAAAGCAACCAACGATGCTCATGATAATCCTGTAATGCAAGTAGATAAACAGGGTTATATTTGGATCTTTTCAACTTCTCATGGTACCGGGCGACCATCATTTATTCATAAAAGCAAAAAACCTTATGATATTTCAGCATTCGAAAGAGTGGCTGCGACTAAACTGGTGAATGGGAAAAAAGTTCCAATGGATAATTTTTCCTATTTACAAATGTATTATTCTGCAAAAGACGGATTCACTGGTTTATTCACTCACTATGAAAAAGTAGGAGGCCGTGTAATTAAGTGGATGACAAGCAAAGATGGTATAAATTGGTCTGAGTGGAAAACGTTATCACATTTAGGCGTTGGCCAATATCAAACAAGCGGGAATAAGGGTAAGACGATAGGTACATCATTCAATTATCATCCAGATAGAAAAATCAGAGGAGGGCTTGATTTTAGGACCAATCTATATTATTTGGAAACCACTGATTTCGGGCAAAGCTGGCATACAGCAAACGGACAGCCAATAGAACTACCACTTACAAAAGTTAATAATCAAGCACTGGTTCATGACTATGATTCAGAAAAACATAACGTTTATATAGCAGATTTGAACTTTGATCAAAAAGGGCGACCAGTGATTCTATTTATTACAAGTTCTGGTCCTCTCCCAGGCCCTGAAGATGGTCCAAGAATGTGGCATACTGCATGGTGGAACGGTCAATCGTGGGAAATAGAAGATTTTACGGAAGCTGGAAACAATTATGATGTTGGCTCAATCTATATAACGGGGAAAAATAATTGGACAGTAATAGCTCCGACTTCTATGGGACCTCAGCCCTATAATACTGGTGGAGAAATGGAAATGTGGGAAAGTAAAAATCACGGCGCAAGCTGGGAAAAAGTTAAGGTTTTAACCGACGATAGCAAATATAATCAAACATACGCCAGACGCCCTGTAAATGTGAATACTAACTTTTATGCTTTTTGGGCAGATGGCAATGGACGCGAGCCTTCAGAATCCAGACTCTATTTCTGCGACAGCAAAGGGAATGTTTACCAACTCCCGCAAAAAATGGACAATGATTTTGAACAACCAAAATTATTTGAATGGGGTGAATAGAAAGAGCATTTAATAGTAAAGACAGACATTCCTGTAAAATAATCGTTGCCTTTTTAGCTATTATAGAGGCAATATATTACCAATTCCTTGACAGGAAACTATTGAAATGGGACTCTCAACTACTGACTATAATGATGTTAACCTCCCTACACCCTAATATTCAAACTGGTAATCTTAAATTTATTTAATAATTATCAACACTAGTGTCCCATTAAAATCGGGACGTTATTAATAATTAAACAAATTTGGCTCATTAAGCCTAAATCGTTCTTTGTCATTTTGAAGTTTAGTTCTCTCGAAGAGGTTGCGAAGATGAGTTTTATCGGTCAATGATATACTTAATATCTGTAAGACCTCATATGTACTTCTGTCAAGTTGCATGTCTGTCTGGACAATTGCTACCTGGCGATTTCGGTCTGACCGTGCCACACATTTCGGTTGAAACCGTGCCACTTTGAGAGAAGGTGCAATTATACAAAAAATTTAATTTTCATTTTATAAAATTCCTTTTCTCAGCGATTCACCTTTCAGGTCAATGCGGTGAGATGAGTTGACAATCCGGTCAAGGATTGCGTCCGCAATAGTACCTTCACCAATAATATCGTACCATACCGAAACCGG
>JBKEDN010000330.1:0-17055 GCA_047975435.1 Draconibacterium sp.
ATAAACTGTTTGTCCCTGTTGCTTTGTATCTTGTCCTCATTGTATAAGAATATGCTCCTAAGATACTATTTACTATTATAATAGGCTGATTGGTAGATTTTTAATTTTTAGAGGTTTCCTGTAATGACTCGATCGATGATAACACGGAAATTGTAAACTGGTATCCTGATTTCGATGGAGACGGTTTTGGAGATTTCGAAGCCGATTCTATTGAGTCTTGTGCTCCGGTTGAAGGTTACGTAACCAACAATCTTGACTGTGCAGATACAAGTGTATTTATTTACCCCGGCGCAGCCGAATTATGTGACAATGTGGATAATGACTGTGACGGGATGATCGATGAAGATGCACAGATTCAAGCCTGGTATCCGGATAAGGATGGGGATGGATTTGGAGATGTAAATGCTCAGTTTATCGAATCTTGCGAGCCGATAGATGGTTTCGTTACCAATAATACTGATTGTGTGGATACAAGTGCGGTAATTTATCCGGGAGCAGTTGAATTATGCGACAATATTGACAATGATTGTGATGGAGAAGTGGATGAAGATACGCAGGAACTGGCCTGGTATCCCGACATTGACGGAGATGGATTTGGTGATTCCTTTGCCGATTCTGTGATGTCGTGTATGTCAATCGGGGGATTTGTTACAAATGATTTGGATTGTAACGATACCAGTTCGGTTGTTTATCCCGGAGCAGAAGAATTGTGCGATGGGCTGGATAATGATTGCGACGGCGAAACAGATGAAGATTTACCGATGCTGGTTTTATATCCCGATAGAGATGGAGATGGATTTGGAGATGCCTTTGCCGATTCCATAGAGTCTTGCATACCGTTGGACAGCTTTGTCACGAATAATCTGGATTGTGTTGATTCAGATTCAACAATAAATCCTGCTGCAATTGAAATCTGTGATGGTATTGATAATGATTGTGACGGGCTGACAGACGATCAGGATGATTCGACAGTTGGTCTTCAATATTGGTTTGCAGATACTGATAACGATACATATGGAGACAGAGGGAATAGCATTTTGGCATGTAGTCAGCCTGTAGGTTATGTAAGCGATAGTACCGATTGCAACGATACCGACAGTATAATTAATCCGGGAGTGGAACCGGAAATATTCTGCCTGTCAGATACGATCTTGTATGTTGGCTCATCAGGATGCGGGCTTCAGTTGGCGCTTGATACTCCGCTGTTCACCAATAATTGTAGCGGGTTGAATATTACCTCTGCGCGCTCCGACCATGAATTGCTGAATAGTCCATATTCAGTAGGCGAGACACAGGTAATCTGGACGGTCAAAAATAATTTGGGTGATTCGGCCAGTTGTAGTACAAGCATCTTTGTTGTGGACACTATAGCCCCGTTAGTAAAAACAAAGGATATAAGTATTCAGCTGGGAATAGACGGAAAGGCCGGCATTACGGCTGGTGACATAGATGATGGGTCGTACGACAACTGTGGTATTGATATTTTGGAAGTAAGTCCAAATAAATTTAGCTGTAATGATTTGGGAGTAAATACGGTTACATTAACCGTTTCAGACTTAAATGGAAATGTCTCCGTCGGTACCGCACAGGTGACTGTTGAAGATAAAATGGTTCCCGCCATTCTTTGTACCGAAGACAGTTTCCGTTTCCTTCCTCTTGGAGAAACAGATTATACAGTGGTTGGCGATGAATTTGATCCGCAGGTTTCAGACAATTGTCAGGTTGATTCTGTAAGTTATACTTTTGATGGCAATACGAAAGGAGTTGGTACGATTGCAGGAGCGGTTCTTGAAGTGGGTGCCCACTCCATTTATTGGGAAGCAACTGATCTCTCAGGTAATAAAGCAACATGCAGCTCCGAAATATCGATACAAAAACGGCCT
Source organism: Draconibacterium sp. (assembly GCA_047975435.1). Lineage (GTDB taxonomy): Bacteria > Bacteroidota > Bacteroidia > Bacteroidales > Prolixibacteraceae > Draconibacterium. Next base: position 1,884 of record JBKEDN010000330.1, read on the forward strand.
GCTATTCTAACTTATACCGGGGATACTCAGAGTCAGTATTCCGATCGTATTCAGCTTTCAGCAATGCTAAAAGATAGTATTACGGGAGCCGGGTTGGAAGGAAAAACAGTGTGGTTCACTTTTGGTGATTTCATGGCTGAAGCCATAACCGATGAAAACGGACTGGCTAAAAGCGATATCTCTAGTTCAACCGCACCGGGTGATTACAGTATTAAAGCAAGATTTTTACCGGATGATAATTTTAGTGGCGACAGTACCGAATCAGATCTGACGATTGTTGAAGAAGATGCTGTAGTGTCGTACAATGGCTTGCGACTTTTGGCTACCGAGGGGTCAAATTCAGGAGTGGCTACAACAGCGTTTCGTGCGATTATTCAGGACATTTCTCTTTACGACTCGAATGATTCTCTTCCCGGCGATGTGAGAAATGCAACAGTCAGATTCTTTGTGTACGATGCCGATGACAATAATTACACTTTAATTGATGCATCACCTGAGCTGTCTGTGACAGAGTTACTAAATCAGGGTGACAGCTTAACCGGCATTGTTTCGTGGAATTACACTTTTGATATCGGAAACAGCGATTCAAAATCATTTGGAATCGGGATTGATGTGAATGGTTATTATACCGGTGCTTTACCGAAAGAAGATGTTTTGGTTACCGTATATCGTCCGGCAGGAGAACATATAACCGGAGGTGGGTTTATTAGCAACACCGATTCTGTAAATGCCTTTGGGCTATATGTTCCGGATCCCGGTACACGTGTGAATTTTGGCTTTAATATCCGGTTTAATAAAGCAGGTACCAACCTAAAAGGAAAATTGAATTTTATCTGGCGAACACAGGATGGCCGAATATTGCAGGCCCGTTCTAACTCCATTGAATCGCTGGGAGTAGATATTGTGGATGAAAATTCAAAAACGGCAGTTTATGTTGCAAAATGTAATGTGAGAGACTTATCGGAAGATAGTCAGCCAATACCAAATTCGGGGAATATATCCATGTATGTAACACTCACCGATCGGGGAAACCCGGGAACCAACGACCAAATCGGATTCACATTATGGAACGGAAATGAGCTGTGGTTTTCGAACGATTGGGAAAACAATGAAACCCTGGAAACATATCTTTCGAAAGGTAATCTGATCATTCAAAAGGAAGTTAATACATTGGCCGATAAAACGAAATCGGCAATAATAACAAAGAGTATCGATGTAAAATTATGGCCAAATCCTACAACGGGCGAAGTTTATATCGGATTGTCGCAGGAAACGACTGGTCCGGTTCAAATTACGGTTCACAGTATTACCGGTGCAAAGGTGTTTGATAAAAAATACGGTGCCGGTGAAAGCCTTAAGTTTGATTTGTCCGGAAATTCATCGGGATTGTATTTGATTCAAATTGAAGCGGGTAATTTTAATGCTTTGGAAAAACTGATATTAAAAGATGAGTAGTTAGATTGCCTTTAAACTCTAAAGAAAAGCCACTGCTATATTTTTATAGTAGTGGCTTTTTGTTTTTAGGTATCTCAAAATAGCGATATAGTGAATTCTAATAAATAACAGGAAATTAGGAGCATTTTGAAATAAAATGAAAAAAAATACTTTGAAACTGTCACCCATTTTGCAAAACGGTTGTATTAATTGTGAAATCTGATCATAAGGGAAGAAATTGCTAACGGTTGAGTTAAATGAGTATAAAAAATATTCGGGAGTTTGAGAAGTTGCTGTTTAAGCTGGAGACAAACAGGATTTCTACTGAAGAACAACAGCAGTTGGAATATTTGGTAGAAAGTAACCCGGAATTGGCTGAGGTATATGCCCGTATTAAAGATAAAACCCATTTGAGAGAGCAAATGACCTTGATCCGCAAAATGGATGTTGATCAGGCCTGGAAGCGCCACACCAAGTTGGTAAAAGCAAAGAGTGGGGTAAAAATACGTCGAATTGTATTTATTCTTGGAGCAGCTGCAACCATTGCCTTATTGCTGGCCCTGGGTAATTTAATGGGGTATTTTTCTCAATCGCCTGATACCGATCCGGTATTTGTAGAAGGTAATTTGCCTCAGATTGCTCCCAAAGTACAGATTACGACCACGGCTGAAACTTTCGAGATAAAAGATACGATTGAATTAGCCTATTTCGAAAATGAACTAAAGGAAGCAATGGATGAAGTGGCGAAAGAACCAGAGTTGATAAAGGTTGAAGTGGGCACCGGACAGATTTTTAGTTTTAGCTTACCCGATGGTAGTACCGTTTTTCTGAATGCAGGATCAAGCTTGGAATATCCCGTAGAGTTTACAGCAGAAAACAGGCAGGTTACTTTACAGGGTGAAGCCTTTTTTGATGTGGTTGAAAATAAACAAAAACCGTTTGTTGTAACAGTTGGCGATTACCATGTAAAAGTACTCGGAACCCGCTTCAATATGAATTGTTATAATGAACTTGCTGAGCACAAGATTACTTTAATTAGCGGAAGGGTTGGAGTGGAAACCACAGAGGAGGCTTGCGTATTACAGCCTGATCAGCAGGCATCGGTGCAGGTAGGTAGTCAAACGATCGAAAAAAGAGATGTTGACGCAGCAAGGTCGGTTTGGTGGATGGAGGAGAAATTTCATTTTCAGAATACCTCAATTCAGGAAATTGCTTTTACCCTCTCGAAATGGTATGGTTTACCCATTGAAACAGAGTTGGAAAATACAAAAACATTTACCGGGGTTATTCCCAAATTGGATAATGTTAATGACGCGATAGAGATTATCAGGCTGTCAACAAGAATGAAAGTGGTTATAGAAGGAAATAAAATCGTTATTCACTAACGAGTATCTGCTATGGGCGAGTAGCATAATTGTCGCTGGTTAAATCCCTGTAAACTAATAAAAACTAATTGATTCTTGTGTCGAAAGATGCAAGAGTGTGGCTCTTTTATGCCCTTGTTTGATCATATATTAAATAATACATATAGCTAAGATCGTATGAATAAAAAGTTGTTAATAGTAGTTCTGACCCTATCAGTAACATTCCTGCTGTCTTCCGGGGCGGCAGTGGCAAATTACAGTATAGTTGATAGTTGGAATACACAAATTGAGCAAGATTCTGTTGGAGCCTCAAAACAGGGGAATGATAAAAAATCTACCGATGACGAGAAAGAAAAAGAGGTAAAAAAAGCTGACGTTGCCAAAAAGTCAGCAAAGAAATCAGATTACGAAAAACTGTTTGAAAAACCGCATGAAACTGTTGAAGGGCTGCTAAAATTGCATAAAATTGACGGCAAAGTATATTGTGAGTTTCCTGATGAGTTTTTAGGAAAGGATTTTGCCATTGCATCTACTGTTATTAAAACGAGTGAAAACGGGCACTCTATCGTGGGAGAAAAGCCGCATCCCATAAAACATGTGCGTTTTGAAATGCTTGACTCAGTAATATTTATGACGGATGCTGAGTACTACCTTGACTTTAAAAATGGCGACCAGATTGCCGAAGCTTACAAGCAAACGAGTTATGAGCCATTAGCGGAAAGGTTCGATGTAAAAGTCAAAACACCGGATCAAAAAGCATACGTGATTGATTTAACCAACTTTTTTCTGGCCGATAATAAGGACATGAATCCTTTTGGTTCGCAGTCGTTTTTAACAAGTGGTGGTTTTGTGAGCAGAATAGTAAAATTTGCCAAAACCCGTTCACTTATTAGTGGAATAAAAGGATTTAAAGACAATGTGGTAATAGAAAGCAGCTTATCGTACGACGTATCTTTAACATTTATGGGTGTTGCTATTGCGATAGATAAGCCCTACACTGCATTAATGAGCCGTTCACTTTTCTTGTTGCCGGAGAAAAAGATGGACGAGCGGATTGCTGATCCCAGAATCGGCTTTTTTACAACCCGCAAGATGCTCTATCAGGATGAGAAGGGAACAAGCAAATACTATTTGGCTCATCGCTGGCGACTGGAACCCAAAGACGAAGAAGCTTATCTACGCGGCGAACTGGTGGAACCCAAAGAGCCTATAAAATTCTATATAGACAATAAGTTTCCGCAAGAGTGGATACCATATATCAAAGCCGGAATAGAAACCTGGAACATAGCTTTTGAACGTGCCGGTTATAAAAATGCCATTGTTGCCGAAGAATTCCCAACAGGCGATTCAACTTTTTATATTGGTGACATCAATTATTCGTGTGTGTATTATGCGCCAAGCCCAAATGCAAATTCGGCTGGCCCCTCATGGGTAGATCCGCGTACAGGTGAAATTATCAATGCTTCAATCTATCTCTATCACGATATTATTAAGCTATTGCAAGATTGGCGTTTTCTGCAAACTGCACAAGTTGATACACGGGTTCGGGAAGAGACTTTCCCGGAGGACCTGCTAGGTGAAAGCATTCAGTATGTGGTGTCTCACGAAATGGGACACTGTCTGGGACTAATGCACAACATGGCAGCGTCGGCAGCTTTCCCGGTTGACTCACTCCGATCGGCTACGTTTACACAAAAATATGGTACCACGCCATCAATCATGGATTATGCCCGCTTTAACTACATTGCTCAGCCGGGAGACGAAGGGCTGAAACTAACACCTCCGGCTTTGGGAGAATACGATAAATATGCCATTGAATGGGGCTATCGTTACTATGGAAAGGCTGATGCTCAGCGCGACAAAAAGATATTGGGAAAAATGGTTTCTGATAAAGTTGGCGATCCGGTGTACCGCTATGGGAAACAGCAGGTTATGGTTACTTACGATCCCAGTTCGCTTACAGAAGATTTAGGTGATGACCCGGTAAAAGCAGCCATGTACGGTATTCAAAATCTCAAATACATTTTACCAAAAATGGATGGATGGTTTAAAGACTTTGATCCCGATTATAATTACACTGCAGAACGTTACAAAGCGCTCAAAAAGCAGTATCTGGTTTATATGGGGCATCTCTTTAATACGCTGGGTGGCGTGTATTTAACCGAGAAATACAGAGGAGATGATGTTGATGTTTATCGTTCGGTTTCTCGGGAGAAACAACGCGAGAGCCTCCTGTATTTTATGAAAGAGTTTAAAGACATGGACTGGTTAATGGAGCCTGGAGTTGTGCGCAACCTGCCTTTAGATCAACCATTCGATTTAAATATGCGACCGGTTTTATTCCGTACAATTCTTAATAAAGATGAAGCAATTGCATACAGCGCTTACCTTTCGGATGAGGCGAATCCTTATACGCCACAGGAATTCTACGAAGATTTAATTGATATTGTTTTTGAAGGTACACAGAAAGGCCGTTCGTTAACGAGAGAGGAAATCAATACCCAAACCTATATGGTTGAAACCATGGTGAAAAACCTGGCACCCAGAGTAAGTAATTCAGTTTCGGAGAGCAGTAACTCCTTCGCCTTTCAAGAAGAGGTTGCTTACCTGCAATCCTTAGAATCGTTAAGTGAGATAAATGAGTACCTGGATACAAAACAACCTTATGCTTGTAATTCTAACCCGGTGGCAGGTTTTACTCCTCAAAAAGGTGTAATTACAGGAAATCTCCGGAATATCAATTTCATTCGTTACAATGCAATTCAGGAAATCGAGAAGCTTTTATCGAAAAAGAAAAATACTGGAGATACTTTAACTAAGAATCATTACAGATATCTGTTGGGTATCATCAAATAAGTTTCACCAAAACCTAACGTTTAAAAATGTTACTATGAAGAAAAGACTTTTGTTTTTGACACTGTTAGCTGTTTTGTTTAGTGGCCTGGTACATGCCATTAATTTTGAACAGAAAAAGATCAGTGTTAGTTATGAAAATGAAGAAGGGAAGGTCGTATTAGATGATCTGGCGAAAAAGTTTTCTGTCGATATCTTTTACAACGACCAGGAAGTTCAAAAGATTCCGCGAATTACCCTGGCTGTTGAGAATGCAGATTTGTATGAAATATTGGATAAATGCCTGAAAAACACCGGATTGGTTTATAGGGATGTTTCGGGTGTAGTAGTAATAGCTTACAAAGATGAGGAGCCTAAACCTCAGGCTCAGCCGCAGCGGGTACCTATTAGGGGTAAAGTTGTGAATGAAGCTGACGAACCAATTGTTGGAGCCAATGTAGTATTGTATCCTCGTCTGAAAGGAACAGTAACAAATGCCAACGGAGAGTTTTACATCAACACCTTTTCCGGAGATTCAGTTCTGAAAGTGTCTTTTATTGGTATGCAAACAGAAACTATTTCACTTGCCGAGCCAAAGATATTTTACAGGATCGTACTTTCTGCTGATGAATTTGGCTTGAACGAAGTAGTTGTTACCGGCTATGGTGGTGTGGATAAGCAAAATTTTACAGGAACATCAACTAAAGTGAAAGGGGAGGAATTGATGCGCGTATCGCCAAATAATATCATCCAGAGCCTTTCAGTGCTGGATCCTTCATTTCGTATTGTCGAGAATAGTGTTCAGGGATCGAATCCAAACGCACTGCCGGAGTTTTATATCCGTGGTCGTTCCGGGATAGGAAATACCCAGTTGGGCGACGATGGCGAATTTTCAGAGTCGGCCTTGCGGAACAACCCAAACCTGCCGACTTTTATCCTGGATGGTTATGAAGTAAGCGTACAAACGATTTACGACCTGGACCCCTCGCTGATTAAATCGATCGATATCCTGAAAGATGCCAGTTCAACGGCTATTTATGGTTCGCGCGCAGCCAATGGGGTTGTTGTAATTGAGACTACCCAACCAGAGACTGGTAAATTACGTGTAAACTACAACATGACAGGGAGTGTGAGTGCACCCGATTTATCCGTTTACGATTTAACCAATGCACGGGAAAAATTGGAGCTGGAACGTTTGGCCGGTGTATTTGAATCGAATTCATCGTTGCCGAGCGAGCAGATGAAAGCCGATGCCTTATACTACCAAAAGTTGGCTCAAATTAATAAAGGGGTGGAAACGGACTGGTTGGCACAACCGGTACAAACCGCCTTTTCGCATAAGCATGTTCTGCGTATTTCAGGTGGAGACCGTCGCATGTTATATGGTATCGATTTGGTATCGGACAATACAAATGGTGTGATGAAAGAATCACTTCGCCAGCGTAATTCTATTGGAGTGAGTTTATCGTACCGGCTGGAGAACTTCCAGTTTAAAAACAAAATGGAATGGCAAAATGTACAATCCGATGCATCGCCTTATGGAAACTTTGCAACTTATACTACACGTAATCCATACGATTCGTTTCAGGATGAAAATGGAAATTACAAGCAGACTTTATCTGATACCTGGAATTTGAATAAAGCATACAATAACAATCCGCTTTACGATGCAAAGTTGTCAAGCTATGATCAGTCGGAAATGAATACAATTTCAAATAATTTTAACTTGAAATGGTTTATTACCGATCATTTATATTTTCAAACTCAGGCAGCGTTAAGGTACAGCCACTCAGGGTCCGAGGCTTTTAAAGATCCGGCATCATCAGGTTTTGTGAATAAAGCAGTCGATGAGCGAGGAACGTTATCAATCAGCAACAGCTCAAATTTTACCTGGGATGCTAATGCATTATTGTCTTTTAATAGATCCTATGGCAAGAATCATATCAATTCTACTTTAGGAACCAATGTTCGTGAATCAGACCTGGAATCTTCGGCCTTTGCCTACCAGGGATTCCCCACAGGAACAACAAGTGATTTGGTTTTTGCAGCCAAGTTACTAAGTAATCCCAGGGGTGGAAAAGAAAAAACACGACTGATTGGATTCTTCGGAATGTTAAATTATACTTTCAATAACATTTACCTGATGGATGTATCGGCCCGTTTCGATGGTGCATCACAATTCGGAGAAAACAATCAGTTTGCCCCTTTCTGGTCATTCGGAACCGGTATTAATATTCATAACTACGCAGCAGTAAAGGAGAATATGCCATGGATTGATAACCTGAAAGTAAGAGCCACATACGGTTTGCTTGGAAATGCTGGTTTCAGTCAAAACTTATCTAAAATGACTTATTCCTACGAGAAGTCGCAGTGGTATATTGATGGCATGGGAGCTACATTGAATGTGCTGGGTAACCCCGATTTGAAGTGGGAGCGCTCGCAAAACATGGACTTGGGGCTCGACATTGGTTTGTTCAAACGCCTGAATATGTCGCTTGGTTACTACAATAAAATAACCAACAACTTAATTGGTAGTATCACCATTCCTTCATCAACCGGTTTTACGGCTTACAAAAGCAACCTCGGAAAAGTGATTAACAAAGGATATGAGATAATGGCCCGGGTAGCGGTTGTAAAAGGTAGAAACCTGAAGGTAAACCTGCACGGATCGGTTACACATAACTCGAATACAATCGAAGAAATCTCAGATGCCTTGAAAGATTATAACCAGAAAGTTGAAGATTATTATAACGATCCCGGCAACGCTGGCTTCTATAGCCCGCTGATGAGGTATTATCCGGGTGCATCGCTGACATCGATTTATGCTATGCCATCGCTGGGGATTAACCCGGCCGACGGGCGGGAGATCTTTGTGAATAAAGATGGAACAACAACTTACGAATGGGATCCGTCTCAGCATGTGGTAGTTGGTGATACCGAAGCTGATGTGAGCGGAGTTTTCGGATTCAATCTTGATTACAAAGGCTTCTTTGTTTTCACCGCATTTAATTACTCGCTTGGTGGCCAGTTAATGAATAACACCTTGTACACAAAGGTTGAAAATGCGAATGTTTACGGAAATGTCGATCGTAGGGTGTTTACCGAACGCTGGCAACAACCGGGAGATCAGGCAAGCTATAAAGCTATAACAGCATGGCAGCAAACAACACGGGCCACTTCCCGTTTTGTACAGGATAATAACTACCTCCAGTTTTCAAGTATCACGCTGGGGTATTCCATCCCTTACGATAAGGTTGAGAGCCTTGGTTTAAGCCGCATGAAATTCCAGATGTCAATGAATGATGTGGCCCGTTTCTCAACTATTAAAACAGAACGGGGAACTTCTTATCCGTATGCTCGTACCGTTAACTTTTCACTTAATGTAGGATTTTAATTTTGAGTATTATGAAAATGAATCAATATATCGGGCTTTTCTTTGTGCTCGCAATTACAACAATGACTTCATGCAGCGATTGGCTGGATGTTGATCCGGTTTCCGAAATTGGTGCAGACCAGTTATTCGAAACCAGAGAAGGCTTTAATGTAGCCATAAACGGAATTTACATGGGATTAGCTTCTAAAGAATTATACGGAGGGGAGCTAAACTATGGTGCCGTAGAATTAATGTCGCGTGCCATTACCTCAGAGAGTAATACTGATGGTGCATTTATGGACCACGACTACGAATATGCAGGAGCAAAGTCCCGTATTACTTCGGTTTGGGAAAAATCGTACAATTTAATAGCCAACTGCAATAAGCTGATTGAAGAACTGGAAAAGAAGGACAAGACTTTCTTTTTGGAATATGAGTATGATCAGTATATGGGACAGGCTGTTGCCGCAAGAGCCTTGCTGTACTTCAATGTGGTACGTTTGTTTGCGCCCTACCATTTACGTCAGGATGAAGCAGTAATTCCATATACCACAGAGTTATCGCCAGTTGCAGGTGCTAAGCTGAAGACTTCGGCAATTATGGATTCGGTAGTAAACGATTTCAAAACCTCGCGTAATTTACTGGCCAAAATGGATACTTTGGAAGCCACTGCACTGGAGATGAAAAACCGGACTTATCGGTTTAACTACTCGTATAGCGATAATGAAAAGGCAATTGGGTTCCGTTTCAACCAAATGGCGGTTACCGCACTGTTAGCCCGAGCTGCACTGTGGAATGGCGATAATGAATTGGCGTATGAATGCGCCTATGAAGCGTATTCAAAATGGGGTGTTCAACCCGAGTTGAAAACCACTATTTCGAAAGATAATCACGATCGCCTGCTAAGTTATGGCATGTTTATGGGATTATATACCAGTAAGCTAAACGAATACTACGAAAGTGGCATCAATGCAGGAGTACATTACGTTAACAATATCACTCAGGATTATCCCGATCTGGATGGCGATTACCGCTATAGTAAGTTAATTAAGGAAGTTGGTACCAACAAATTTCAAAGTCAGAAATATGTGGACGAAGACTTATCCAATGGAGTGGTTGCCAATATGGTTCCGGTGGTACGTATTTCTGAAATGATGTATATCGTGGCAGAATTAATGTTTGATAACGATCCGGATAACGCGCTTAATTGGGTGAACTGGTTGAGAAAAAGACGCGGAACTGTTGCCTCTTATTGCCCAACTTCAATGCCAGATAAAGCTGCATTCATGGAATACCTGGTGAATGAAGTACACAAGGATTTGATTGGAGAAGGACAGCTTTTCTTCTACTACAAACGCTTGAACTGGCCGGTGCCAGATATGGCTGTTTACGGTGAAGAGGGAAAAACGATGACAGAAGAAGATTTCACCTGGCCAATTCCTGAAAGCGAATTTGTTAATTAACCTTAGCTATTTGAATACATAAAATTTGAATCAAATGAAATTAGGATATAAAATACTAAATCTGGTTGTGGCTACCCTGCTGTTGTATTCCTGTTCAACAGACGAGATTAAGCCCTACCAGGGAGTGGAGTATGTTTACTTTGGTAATCAATTGGTAAACTATTCTTTTGCATATAATCCCGGATACGAATCCATTGATATTGGTTACCCCGTTAAATTGATTGGTGACAGTGCTGATTACGACCGGGTAGTGAAGTTTGAGATTGAAACCAGATCGGACAACCTGGACAACTCCGACTTTGAATTGCTGCCAGGCATTTTTCGAAAAGGCAGGTTTGAAGATACTATATACGTACGATGCTTTAACTCAGAAAAACTACTTACTGAGGAAGTTTCTTTGACCATACGAATTGCTTCAAGCGAGGATTTTCAGCCAGGGCCAACGGAGCAGATTACGGCAGATCTCAATTTCAGCAACAAATTAATTCAGCCGGAATGGTGGGATAATGCTGTTACCAGAGACTATTTGGGCGACTATTCTGATAAAAAATACAGAACCCTTATTCTGGCAACAGAAGTTGGTGACTGGACTGGCCTTGGGGCAAGTGAGAAACGAAGCTATGCGATAATGCTGGCCAATTACATTCGCGAAAATGACGTGAAAGAAGACGATGGTACTCCAATGACAGTAACAGTAAAATATTAATCTTGAACCGATGAAACGAGTCCCGAGTGCTCGGAACGAGTTCCATCTTATTCCTTTGAAAACAAACAATTTTAATAAGATGAAAAAACTATTATACATTATAGCATTAACAGGACTGTTGTGGTCCTGTACCGAAGATCACGGAAATTACGATTATTTGCCTTCGAATAAAATTACCATAACGGGTTTTAACGGAGAGTTGGTGCCGGAAGTAATGTATGTTCAGCTTCAGAAAGATGATTCTATAAAATTAAAGCCGGATGTAATTTTTGATAAGGAAGATGAAAGCGACGCCCTGAAATTTGAATGGTATTCGGGCGGAGAACTAATCTCTGAAGAAGATTCTTTAGCCTATCCCGTTAAAGAATTAAAAGAGTACCGGGAAGGTACAAACCTGAAACCGTTTATAAAGCTGGTGGCAACCAATACCAGCTCGGGCGATATTGATATGTTGGGTTGCTATGCCGAAGTGGAACCACCTCGTGGCTGGGTAGTGTTAACGAAGCAGTCGGGAGGGGAGCATCAGTTGAGTTATTTTTACAACGATTGGGCCTCCGATAATTCGAGCTTAACTTTAGAAGCCGATGTAAATGTTTATGAGCGTGTAAACCCTGGAGAAACACTGGGTTCTGACGTTGTGAAAATTCGTTCGCATTACACCGCCGGGCCTCAATCTACCGACAATATTCTGGTTGTTAAAAGTGAATATCCATATACAATTGATGTTAATGGAGAAACTTTTGCAAAAAATGTGAATACAATGAAATTGTTTGCCGGCGGTAATGTGCCGGAGAACTACAGTCCGATTGATGAATGTGCCACAACCTTAGCGCCATATAGTGCTGCCTATATTATCAATCAAGATGGCAGTATTTATTCGCGTTTCAAAAATACACCCACCGAACATTTAAGTGGTGTTTACACTCCGGAGCCCTATTATGTTGATGCTAAAGGTGCCCGTGTAACTCGTATCTGGCCTTCGGTTGACGGGTTCTTCTGTGCCTGGATGTATGACGATTTAAACAAACGCTTACTAATTGGAACAAGTGGTATCGGAAATGCGAATGGAGTAGCAGCTTTCCCGGCCGATCCTTCAAAGTATGGAGACGAATCGCTGGGATTTCCTAAATTCTACGACTTGCAGGGAGAAATACTTTATATAGGCGAAACTGAGCCCTCTGACCGTACTGCTGTAATGGTTTATCATTCCGATACGGAAGGATATAAACTAATACGTGTTTATATGTATCTGTCGCAGTACCAGAACACCTTCAGCGTGAGTTTTATGAGAGACCATGAAGTACATCTCCTGGATGAAACATTGATAAATGGAGATAGCCGGTTTTTGCAGCCTCGTAAAAATAAAGAAGTTTTCTTTTTTACAGGTGGAACAGGAAACCAGACCCTTTATATGTACGAGTATGGAACAGGTCGTGGTATCGTAGAATATGAAAGTTTTGATTCGCCCATTGCATCTATCGCAACCGATATCAACAAAGACGGGAATAGCACAATCAATAATGTAATTGCTGTTGGCTTGAAAAGTGGCGAGCTGAAAATTATAAATATTCATCCGGATGTGGTGTCGAACGATGCTTTGAAAGGTGAGCGTGAGTTGGCTTCGTATGACCTCGGAGATGAAATAGTTAATGTTATTTACAAATATGGATTCATGTACAATGCTTGGTAAAAAATTAAGATTTATTTATGCCATAGCGGTAGTGTGTTCGATGTTTATCGGGTGTACTACCTCTAAACCCGGAAAACTAATTATAAATGCACCGGCCTTGGGAGGCGAAGAAGTTTCTCTAAGATATGCATCGCGTTATCAAATTGAGAAACTGGATGAGAATGGACAACTTTCGCTTGAACTTAACCACCTGATGCGTGATGTTCAAATAAACGTGGGCTACAAAACACAGTTTAACTGCTACATCCCACAGCAGGGAGGTATTGTTGAAATCGACTCGGCCTTAACGGTTAATTTTGTGGGCGATTGGGCCGAAGTAAACAACTTTATTCAAAAAACCGAATTTAAACGTTTTGACGGAAGAAAGCTGAAGGCTGATTACAGCACTTTTCAAGAATATGTAGAGTCGTGGCGAAAGGAAAACCTGGATATCCTGGAGAAATCTTCTTTGACTGACACCGATTTTCTATCGCTGAAGAAAAAAGAGATCAACTATGGTGCTGATGTTATGTATCCGGTTTATTTGTCATCAATGAAGCCGGAAGGATATCAGACAATTCTAAACGCAAAATTGGCTGAACTGCCAATAGATGAATCATTATTGAATAATGATACCTATGGCTATTACTTGTATCGTTTGTCGAGAGCAATTGTGGAAGCAGAGCATGAAGAAGATGCCTTAATTCCGTTTGAAATGATGAGGCTACATTTAACTTATGTTTTGGATAAGTTTGAAAGCCCTGCAATCCGCGAATATGTGATTCATAGAACAGCAACCGACTATGTATTCCAGCAGGGGAATGATCCGGTATTGGATGAAACATACCACAAATACGTAAACGATCCTTACCTGAAACCGCAATATACCCGGTTGTCTGAAAAGTGGGATGGCTTATGGACCGGTCAGCCCTTCAACACAATGGATTTTACCAATTTGGCTGGCGATTCTTTAAACATTAAAGCCTACAAGGGGAAATATGCTTTATACCATATTTGGGCAACCTGGTGCAGGCCTTGTGTTCGGGAATTGAATATTATGCTTGATCTGGAAAAAGACTTTTTCAAAAATACCGATTTTGAATATGTAACCTTATCAGTGGATGAAAACCACGACCGTTGGGAGGCTTTTCTCAAATCAAAAGAAATGGATAGGCAGCAATGTTTCAATTCCCGCGATTATGGAAGTCTTGAAAAAGAGTATTCAATTACAACAATATCACGATTCTTTTTGTGTGATAAAGAAGGTAATTTGTTAAGTCCGAATTTTATAATGCCGTCGGAGCCCGAGTTTAAAAAAATTATGACGAGGTTGTTAGATAAGCCGGAAAGTTGACGATATTTCACATAGAATACTAATTTTGAAAAGTGGTTGTTATTTACAACCACTTTTGTTGTTTCTGCCATTTCGATACACTGTAGGAGATGAGAAGCGAATCAGAATTTAAAAAAATTTATTACGATTACTACAAATCATTATCTCTGTTCTGTTGTAAATACGTTGAATTAGAGGTTGCTGAAGATATTGTGCAAGATGTTTTTTTAAAATTCTGGCATGTTGATATTCAATTTGAAAATGAAAGGCATATTTTGAGCTATCTGCTGAAAGCAACAAAACACAAATGTTTAAATTACCTTCGATTAAATAAACTTGAGTTGAGCGATATAGAAGATGCTGCTGTAGATGAACAACAGTGGGACGAAAGTATGGAGCTTGAGTTTATGGAAAGTAATTTATATGTGAATATTTTTAATGCAATCGAACAACTTCCTGCTCGCCGCAAACAGATATTTACAATGAGCTACCTCGACAAAATGAGTGTCGATGAAATATCCCAAAAATTAAACATCAGCACCAATACGGTCAAAACCCAGCGCTTAAGGGCGAAAGAAGCTTTACGCAAATATTTGGAAGATGACTATCGGACACTGAGCCTGTTCTCCGTATTGTTTTTATAAAATGAAACGAGCATAAAAATGCCTTTTTTTACACAGTAGCATGATTATGCGAGTTCTCCCGATTACTTTAGAAGTTAATGCCGATTGAAAAGGGAATTATCTTAAATATGGCTCATTCTGATTTCACATCGGTATTACAACCAAAGCGATTAAAAGCCAGTTCAGAGGTCAATCATATTTTCTCTTTTTAGATTGCTAAATTGTACGCTCCCCCATTGAAAGTTTATTGGATAATCTCCTGAGTTCCGCGCTGGGACACCCAAATTAGAATTCAAATAATTCAGCGAGTTGATTTTGTTCCTCACTTAGCAATAAAGTTTCTTTGTAAGTGTTGCCATTCGTTGGATCTGTAAA
>JBKEDN010000332.1:0-2273 GCA_047975435.1 Draconibacterium sp.
CATCGTCGTAGGTGGAGTTTCCCTGGTAAAGTACAAAGTTCCCGTTGCCTAAATCTGTCCCGTTTCCAAAATATGAACTCGCATAATACGAGATTAGGTCTTCCGGCTCAACATTTACCGCTGAATCTGCGCGGCCGATTAAAAGCCGCCCCGAGCCATTGCCACTACCCCAGTTTACCCGCATAGCGGTACCTTCAATATTACTGAAGTTAATGTTGCTGGCCTGGGTTGCAGGTGACGAGACCGTGGTCCCGGTGCCAGCCAGATACTGAGTAGTTAAATATTCGGTGTCAAAATCGCTTCCGTTAAATTCATAAATCCTCAAATAATAAGTTGTGGAATGTCCCAAACCATAAATCCATGATCCGGAGCTTGTTCCTTCATACACAACATATTCCCCGGGTGCAATTTCATTTCCTTCGCCGAAGTTACCGGCCAGGTAATCGACACCGTTCTGAGGCACCGATGTAATGGGTTGTTCACTGGCAATAATTATCCGCTTTTCGCCATCTCCTCTTGTAAAACTTACATAAAAGCGATCACCATCAATATTGGTAACATTTAGGTTGGATGACGCAGTAGTTGGCGACTGGGCAAATAAAAAATGACTGGTCAGCATAAAGAAAAAGCAGAACAAAATGGACCGTTTGGTTAAAGGAAGTAGATGATTCATCATAACATTAAATTTTGAGATTGGGTGTAGAGTATTGAAATCAGTAAGCATTGAAACAGATCATTCAATGATTACAGCAATCCCCTATTTTTTATCTTTTTGTAAATCAGCTGCTTGTTTCGGCACTATAACACTGAACACAAGCGACACAGCCACTTCATAATGAATAGAATGAAGTAAGTATCAGCGCTGTTTTAATTCTTACAAGCAGTAATTTATGGAAGAATGTTACCCGGGGAAAGAAAGAATGAGTGAAATGTCAGGAATGAATGATCAATGGTTATTTTGAATGAGTTTAAGCAATTCATCCCGGCGGCTTCTTGAAACCGGAAGAATGTCTCCATTGGCCATCATCACCTCGCCACCGTCCTTATTCAGATATTTTTTCATGTGTCTTAGATTGATCAGGTAGGATTTATGAATCCTCATAAACTGGCGGGCCGGCAAAATCTCGGTAAAATATTTCAGCGTTTTGCTGGCCAATAGTTTTTTCCCGTGCGAAAAAAACAGCTTTGTATAATTGCCTTCCGACTTACAATATATAATTTCGGGTACAGGAACAATCTCAATGCCATCAAAGACAGGCACGGCAAGTCTTTCATTTTCAATAGGGTGCGACACAAAACCAACCTGTTGAATATTTTCAATTATTGCTTCGAGTTGCTCCATTTGAACAGGCTTTAATAAATAGGCGATTGCCCTGGTTCCTACGGCCTGCACCGCAAAGTCCTGATGCGCAGTGGTAACCACAACTTTCAGCTCCATGTCATCAATAATTTCGAGCACATCGATTCCGGAAAGCCGCGGCATTTCAACATCCAGAAACAGAAGGTCGGGTTTATTTTTTTTGATCAGTTTTATACCTTCCACCGGGTCAGTGGAAGAGAACACGATCTCTACCTGTCCGGCAAAGTTTTCTTCCAAATCAAACACCAGTGTTTCAATGGCATGCATTTCATCGTCGATAATACCAATTTTTAAACTCATAGGCCTTATTTTATTTTTAAGGGCAATCGAACAACAACCTCGGTTCCGGCCGGCTTGTCTTCATTATACAAATCAATAATTTCAACCCGTTCGTTTTCAGCTGAATTATCTCCCATCAGGTAAATGCGACTCCGGGTTAGCTCCATGGCAAGCGATTTATGTTGCGTTTCTTTCTGACTATTGTTTTTTCGGGAATAAACCCGCCCAACACCATTATCCTTAATTGAAATTATAATTTGATTTTTCGCAATTTCAATCTTTAGTAAAAGCGATTTTTCTCCTTTTTTAGGAGCCAGTCCATGTCGGATGGCATTTTCAACATACGGTTGCAGAATTAATGGCGGAATAAGAATTTTATGGATTTCAATTTCGCTTCCGGTGGTTATCCTGAATCCAAAATCTTCTCTAAAACGAAGCGATTCAAGTTGTACATAAAGCTCCAATGCTTCCAGCTCTTCTTTCAGTTCGATGTGCTCTTTCGAACTGTAATTAAGGGAAACCTCTAAAAATTAAAAATCTACCAATCAGCCTATTATAATAGTAAATAGTATCTTAGGAGCATATTCTTATACAATGAGGACAAGATACAAAGCAACAGGGACAAACAGTTTAT
>JBKEDN010000017.1:0-5286 GCA_047975435.1 Draconibacterium sp.
ACTGTTTGTCCCTGTTGCTTTGTATCTTGTCCTCATTGTATAAGAATATGCTCCTAAGATACTATTTACTATTATAATAGGCTGATTGGTAGATTTTTAATTTTTAGAGGTTTCCTTCTATCATATAATCAGGAAATTGAGCAATTGGTAAATAGCGATTTTTTCATGAAATATCCTTATTGTCGAACCGTTATTATATATAACTCGCCGTATCGAAAAACCACTAAAGGTTCGTTTTTTAATTTGATTTTTACAGAGGGAGAACTATATGACAGTCCTGGTAATTATTCTCTATTTTTTACTACTATAAGGCATTTTACAGAAGCACAAAAGCATAATACCTATTTTAATAGGAAGGTTATTATTGACGAGAAGGGGTTTTATGTACTTGGGTTACATGAAAGTTCCCGGTACGGAAATGTTAAAGACTTCGGTTTAACTGAATTAGTAAGTTCAGAGGATTATACACAATATTGGAGTGTAAGTAAAGATAAAACGGAAATATGCAAAGATTGCGAATTTAGGTATATGTGCGTCGATTCACGAATACCGCTTAAAAACACAGCAACCGGGCTTTTTTATTTTAATAGTGAATGTTCTTATTCGCCATATACATGCAAATGGGATATAAAAAAGATACAAATTAAAGAATTATGAACAATATAAAGTTTTTAATGATTATTACGATTGTACTGGTTGGGATCCAAAGTAAGGTTTACTCTCAAAATTCCACCACTATTAAACCTATGAATATCCAAACGGATACTTTATATGACGTTGAACAAATGTACGAGTCTCCAAAGGATGGTATTAATCCTAACATGAATCTTGATAGTTTAGAGTTTTCTGAACGAAGAATACCCAAAATGAGAAAAATCTTTAAAAAAGGGAAAGTTTATCATTACAAAGCAATTTATATTGGTTCAAATAACGATACCTTATCCAATAGTTTAGTAAATATTAGGACGACCGGGCTTAGGTGGGATCAACAACCAGAAAAACAAGATTTAATTTATTATGAATTCCCGGATTATAAAGCCGATTCTATAAAGTTAAGTAACCACAATATTAATAAAGAATTTCAACACTGGAAAGGCAAAACAGGGGAAGGTGTCATTGAGAATATTGAACGGGTATGGATGCACCCAATCAGGATTAACCAATACAAATTTACAGAAGTGGCGCCTTTCCCGGAAGTTCATTTTCCACTGAAGAAAGGTAAAAAGTGGGGAGATCAGTTAATGATTGGTAACGGCTATGGCGAATGGATTGGACAAACGGTAAAAAGCAAGTACAAAATTTCTGGAAGGGCAACTTATCTACTTGAAGGTTCAGAAATTAGTTGTTGGGTTATTAAAAGCGTTGCAAAATGTTCGTCTGGTAAATCAAAACTCATTACGCTTTTTAATGAGAATTTTGGTTTTGTTAAAATGGAATATCAGAACTATGAAAAAGAGAAATTAGTTTTTGAGTTAATAAATGTGGAAGAAAATAAAGGATAAATGAAACGGGTATGGAAAAAATATCACACAGGATGATGATTATATTCAATACAAGTTCTATGAGTTACCATAAAAATAAACAATTATAAACGCATGAAAATAGTTTTATTTACTTTATTAATATTAGCCCCAATGAGATTTTTTGGACAAGGATATCATTCTGTTCACTTTGGGAAATTAAAAGATTATGAGAATAAGATATTTGTTCCCGGACGGGTTTTTTCCTACAACTATTTGGTTGCCGTTGGCGATACTGTTGGCAAAATTGAATTGGGTATGCAGGAGGATCCCCGATTTGAAGGAAAAGTTCTGACAGCATGGGCTATAATACCAAATTCGGACTCTAAATATCAGATTAATGAAATTCGCTATACGGTAATACCTGATTCGTTGGTAACAGACAGGAGCAATAGAAATCAAACAGAAGTAAGGATAATATGCTTCAATAAAGATTTTGCTGTTGAAAACAAGGGAGTTGTAGATTTTCTTGCAGCTGGAAATACAGGAGTTGTAGAAAATAATCGTAATGTATGGATACATCCCCCTCGCAGCAATTTTTTCAAGGTATTAAACACTTGTCCTTATCCTTATGTCCAGCTGCCTTTACACGTTGGAAAAACATGGTCTGATAAAATGAAAATAGGAGAACAGTGGGGAAATCCGATGTGGGCAACATGGAAGAAGAGATTGCACATGGACCTGTCTTATAAGGTGGTAGGTAAAGAAAATCTCAACATTGACGGAAAAAGCTATGCATGTTTTGTCGTTAAAAGCACATCTGTTTCAGAAATAGGTAGAAACGAGCTATTATTTTATTTTAACGAGCAACTTGGATTCGTTAAAATGGAGTATGATATACTGAACAAAATTAAGGTCGACCTTAATCTTGTAGATGTTAAGTAAGAAGCATGTATAAGATTAATAAAAGATTCCCATTTATAAGGCAGTTGGATCAAATGGATTGCGGACCAACTTGTCTCCAAATGATTATTAAACACTATGGAAGGAATGTAGATATTGATCTTCTAAGGAAGGCTTGTTATGTAAATGTTACCGGTACTTCTTTAATGGGGATAGCTTCTGCAGCCGAACAGATTGGTATGAAAAGTATCGGAACGAACACAACATACGATACCCTGTTGAAGTATGCATTGTTGCCTTTTATCGCCTATTGGGGGCAGGAACATTTTGTAGTGGTATACAAAATGGAAAAAGATAAGGTCTGGTTGGCCGACCCAGCTTATGGAAAAATAACCTATTCGCGTGAAGATTTTATAAAAAGCTGGGCCTCCACGGTCAAGAATGGCGAAGCTATTGGAGTTTGTTTATTATTGGAACCCACACCTGATTTTTATAGTTATAAAGATGAGCCAATAGACAAGAAAGGTTTTTCGTTTTTATTTCGTTACCTAAAACCTCACAAAAAGTTTATTGTACAATTAGCATTAGGCTTGTTGGTGGGGAGTTTGTTACAATTAATTTTTCCTTTTTTAACCCAGGCAGTCGTTGATATTGGAATTAATACTCAAAATATCAACTTCATTTATATGGTATTGGCCGCGCAATTAATGCTATTTATCAGTCGAATGAGTGTAGAATTCATTCGCTCCTGGATTTTGCTACATATTAGTACCCGTATTAATATATCACTGATTAGTGATTTCCTGATTAAATTAATGAAGCTACCTATACGTTTCTTCGATACAAAAATGACGGGAGACATAATTCAGCGTATAGAAGACCACTCACGTATAGAGAACTTTTTAACGGGAGAGACCTTGTCTGTTTTGTTCTCGATGGTTAACCTGTTATTATTTGGGGCTGTAATGGCATACTACAGTATTTCAGTCTTTTCGGTATTTTTACTTGGGAGTGCATTGTATTTTTTCTGGGTATATCTATTTATGCGCAGGCGTCGCGATATTGATTATAAGCGATTTGCCCAAATGTCATCGGAACAAAGCAACCTGATACAGCTTATAACCGGTATGCAGGAAATCAAACTCAATAATTGTGAAAAACAAAAACGATGGGAATGGGAACGCATCCAAGCCCGTTTATTCAGGGTAAATGTGCAAAGTTTGTCATTGAGCCAATATCAGCAAGTAGGTGGTTTGTTTTTTAATGAAACCAAGAATATTGTGATTACAATAATGGCGGCGTTGGCAGTGGTACATGGTCAAATGACTCTTGGGATGATGTTATCGTTCAATATATTTTGGGGCAGTTAAACGGTCCCATAGACCAAATGATCAATTTCGTACATTCTGCTCAGGATGCTAAAATCAGTTTAGAACGTTTAGGAGAAATACATAATAAGGAAGATGAAGAAAGTGCAGATGCTGATCGTTTAAAACATTTGCCAGGAAAAGCAGATTTAACTATTTCAAATGTAACCTTTCAATATGAGGGGCCATATTCCCCAAAGGTGTTAAACAATGTAAGTATTCCCATACCTGCTCAAAAAGTAACTGCCATTGTGGGGTCTAGTGGTAGCGGTAAAACAACCCTGGTCAAGATTTTGTTAGGCTTTTATAATCCGGTAGAAGGAGAAATTAAAGTGGGTGAAAATAATCTGAATAACTTTAATCAGGGGTGGTGGCGTAGTAAATGTGGTGTAGTAATGCAGGATGGCTTTATATTCTCTGACACCATTGCCAGGAATATCGCTGTCAGCGACGAACATATTGATCGCAACAGACTACTTTATGCTGTTAAAGTAGCCAATATTCAGGATTATATTGATGGTTTGCCACTGGGGTATAATACAAAAATAGGACAGGAAGGAGTAGGCCTGAGCCAAGGCCAGAAACAGAGAATTCTGATTGCCCGTGCTGTCTATAAAAACCCTGAATATATATTCCTCGATGAAGCAACTAACGCTTTAGATGCCAATAATGAAAAAGTAATCATGGAGAATCTTGATCACTTTTTTAAAGGACGTACAGTGGTAGTGGTAGCACACCGTTTAAGCACTGTTCGTAATGCTGACCAGATTCTTGTGCTGGAAAAGGGACATGTGATAGAGACAGGTTCTCATGAAGAATTAGTCACTCGTTCAGGAGCCTATTTTTACCTAATAAAGAATCAGCTGGAATTGGGAGGATAGCTTAAATTCCTGGTCTTAGACCAAAATTTTATCTACTTAATATTTTATTATGGATAATCGTCTAAAAATAACTTCCGAAGAAGTAGATCAAATTAATCTTCGAAGCGATGAGGTTAAGGAAATAATGGGACACATCCCTGCCAGGATTATTCGTTATGGCATAACTGTTATTACTGTTATATTAATATGTGTATTTTCCTTTTCATTTTACTTTAGATATCCTGATGTTATTAACGGTTTGTTTTATATCCAAACATCTAATCCCCCTGCTTTTATGATTTCCCGTACTTCTGGGAAAATGCAAATACTGTTTGTAAATGAAACAGATACTGTTTCCAAGGGAAAACTACTATCTGTGATTGAAAATGCAACAAATATTGAAGCATATCAAAAATTAAAGTTTGCTATCTATAGTGATTCACTCATAGCAATTGATTCGTCTATTGACATGATAAAATTAGAGGCATTAGGAGAATTACAGACTCCTTATGCGAACTACCAAAAAGCTTTGGAAGAAATACATAGCTATTGGAATATCGGTTATTATTCACATAAACTGCTTATCCCTTTTAGTCAAGTAAAGATTTATCTTTGATACATGAACGAGATTGAGAAATATCCAAGAGATTTTCAGGAGTTTATCACGCAGTTCAAATGCGAGGCTGACTGTTGGCG
>JBKEDN010000098.1:0-5638 GCA_047975435.1 Draconibacterium sp.
GGGAAGTAACCGCTTTAAATCGTACGTTTGGTTTCGTTGTCATTGCAGCCTTTAAGATACAATTCTTAAAGGGATAACAAAAACAAAGGCTGTCCAATTTTACTTTTTGGACAGCCTCATGTAAGGTGAGATTTTAGTGTTATTTTTTCCTGTATAACAGGAATATTTATTCAAAAACTGATGCTTCAAATGTAGTATTTATTGTGGTTTTAAGCCCGGTTTTTGACAAAATAATCTAAAGTTGATCGTTATTTTTAGGCTGGTTTCTGGTTAATATTCGCTATAAGGTGCTACAATCTGTTTATGCCTTAAAATATTAACAACAGCATCTATAATCAGGTCGTCTTCGAGTGACGCATAATTAAAGATGACATCAAAATCATTGTTTTCTGCTTTCCTACCGATCACTTTTTCGATGAAAGAATCCCGTTTTTCATCCATCTCTGTAATGTATTTTTCTGCCCGGGCACGCGAAATATCATTCATTTGCATTATTCGGTTGATTCGCCAGTCTAATGGAGCTTCCAGCCTTATATTGAGTTTGTTGGGCACATTCTTTAATAGCGCTCCTGCTGATCGTCCAACAATTATGGTTCTTCCCTGGCAGGCCAAACGACAAATTATTCCTTTTAAAGTTCGTATAAGGTTATTGTCCGTAATATCATAAAGTGTTTCGTCGGCAAAAGCTTTGTCAACTGTTTTTAAAAACTGAACGCCATCACCATTCTTGTTGTCATACGCACCCGAAATTACTTCGTCGATCATTTCTCTTACGATTTGAGAAAAAATATCTTTGTTCACCCATTTCCATTCGGCATCAGTTTTTGTGTCGGCCATATAGCTGTAACCGGTTAATATTTTCGACAGTTTGATGGCAATGCGTTTGGCTGAACATCCGGCTTGTCTTGAAATGGTAATAAACGGGCCCGGAAAGTCTCCTGTTTCAAGATTCATTTGCCGGTAATTTTGTAAATAGTTATCGAAGAAGTTCTCCATTGTTGATTTAGTTAAGCGACTGACTCTTTAAATCTAAATTACAATCAATAATCCGGGAAATACATACAATATGTTTTTAAATAGCTAAAATGTAAGATGTTTTTCAGCAAGTTCTGGACAAATTCTGTAAAATAGCTATTTTTAAACATTCGACGTCCGGTATTTTTCAGAGAAAATGGAAATGTTTAAACGTTCCTTATTTTTGTAAAACGATATCGGTTTATCGAACGAGAGAGTATGAATAGTAGTGTATCAAATTTACCAAAAGATCTGCTATAATTCGTCGCGAGTTACATATTTTACAGATAAAAACATGCAATTTAAATACACATGAAAACTACAATAAAAACAGCTTTAGCATCTTTTGGAATGTCAGGTCAGGTATTTCATGGTCCGTTATTAAAAGTAAATCCCGGATTTGAAGTGATCAGTATTTTGGAACGCACAAAAGAAATTTCTGTTAAACTTTTTCCTGGGGCTAAGATTGCACGTACTTACACCGAAATACTTGATAATCCAGACGTGGAATTGGTTGTAGTAAATACGCCTGATGCACTTCATTACAGCATGGCAAAACAGGCGTTGGAAGCCGGAAAACATGTAGTGCTTGAAAAACCTATGACATTAAAAAGCGAAGATGCCGAAGAATTGATCAGCTTGGCGAAAAAGAAGGACCGAATGCTTACCGTTTTTCAAAACAGACGCTGGGATGCCGATTTTAGAACGGTTCAGCAGGTAATGAAGGAAGCAAAGTTTGGCCGTCTTGTTGAATTTGAGTCACATTTCGACCGATACAGAACTTTCATTGCTCCAGATACCTGGAAGGAAGAAGGGAACGAATATGTGGGGGTGCTTTATAATCTTGGTTCACATATGGTAGATCAGGCTGTGGTTTTATTTGGGATGCCCAATGCAGTTACGGCACATTTAAAAATTGTCAGAAAAGGGGGTGTCGTGTTCGATTATTACGATATCCGGCTGGAATACAAGGGCTTTGCTGCCTTATTGAAATGTTCTTATCTGGTGAAGGTTCCGGGGCCAAGATATACGATACAAGGAGAACTGGGTACGTTTTATAAATCGGGCATTGACCCGCAGGAGGATTTATTAAAGGCCGGACACTTGCCAACCGGAGAAGAATGGGGGTCTGAACCGCCGGAAGAGTGGGGTACACTGGTTTACGAAGACGATGGGGAAGAAGTGGAAGAATTGATTGAAAGTATTTCCGGAAATTACAGGCTGTTTTATGAAAATGTATATGATGTTCTTCGAAATAAAGCAGATTTAAAAGTAAAACCGGAACAGGTTGCGGACGTAATCCGGATTTTGGAGGCATGTTTACAAAGCAATCATGAGAAGCGCACTGTAAGTATTTAATAAGCCAAGCGTTCGCCTGCTAAAGCAAGGGGAGCCAGTCTTTGGTAATTTGATACAGGGAAGAAAATATTACGCTTTGTTAAGCTTTGCCAGCGCCCTTTCTGTTCGCCCGATATAGTTGTTGATTTGTTCTTTTTCTTCGAATCCAATAATCATCATATCTACACTGCCAAGACCCAATACAAAATTGAGGGCGTTGTCAATTTTTTCGCTGTCGTTGCGTAATTTGCCGTCACCAATCAGTTTCATCCCAATTACACCTTTTCCCGATTTATGCAACTGATTTATTACTTCAACCACTTCCTGCGGATCGGGCTTGTCCATTGCAATTCCGTACGGATTGATTCGCACATGAATTACATCTACCCACGAACTTTCCAGCGCAGCTTTCATGGCCGGAAGAGAATGAACCGAAACACCGTGGGCACGGATAACGCCTTTTGCCTTTAGGGTTTCCAAAACTTCCATTTGCGCTTTCATACTGTCAGTCCAATTGTCATCTACCATGCAATGAATTTGTACCAGGTCAATGTAGTCGGTGTTCAACTCTTTCCGAAAACGATCAACTACAATGTCAGCCGAAGGCCGTTCCGCTTCCGGAATGCCACCTCCTCGTTCCCAGATCTTGGTTGTAAGTGTCAGTTTTTTACGATCCATTTTTTGCATCGCCTCTGCCAACATCTGATGGGTACCATAAGTGTCAGCCAAGTCAAAATACCTGATTCCTTTTTCGTATGCATGTTGCAGTAAATCAATACTTTTGCTTTTGTCCTGGCGGGTTAAAAAGCTGGTTCGGTTAGAGGCATGAACACCTGTGCCCATTCCCAGCAGGGTTGTCTGAATGCCTGAATTCCCAAGTGTTACAGTTTGAAACGGATCAAGACTGGAAAATCGGGTATTTCCGGCATAAAGCGGATTTGAAAAAAGTAAGTGTGCTGTTCCCAAACCCAGGGCGCCGATAAATTTTCTGCGGTCGATTTTTATGCCTGACATGTTGTTACGTTTTAGATTTCTATTCTTAAACCTGTTTAAAAGGATAACAATTTAAGGAAATTTTGGTTGATAGTGACGTTTTAACCAGCGGGCTAATCCGTCTAATCCGGGAAAAAGAACCCGCTCTGTAATATTGGCCTGGTCCAGTTTGTCGCGTATTTCCCATTTTAACTCAGCCGGAATAATAATTCTCCTGTAAACTTCAGGATGCTTTACCAGCCAGTCGTCGAATATTGCGGTTGGGCTGGTCATAAGCGAGAACAAGGCAAATTGGTTCACAATGCGATCATCAAGCGATGGCGGTTCAAAAAACAAAACATGTCCGGCACCCAGTATTTCATCGAGCTTTTGTACTGACGAAGCCGCCGATTCCAACAACTCTACGGTAAAAACATTGCACTTTTCCTGATCAAGCAAAACTTTCATCGGTTGCGGAATTCGTTCGTTTACTTTTACAAAGTCTATCTGCCAGATTACTCCGTCTATATCAAACTTGTCGGTATTTGCAGTAGCAAAGTGCATGGCAACAAAAGGCGAATAGGTCCAGTCTAAAAGCCGCGTTGCCAAACCATGATGTTGAGCCAAAACCAGTGAGCGGAGTTGAGTACTGGTTTGGTTGCTTTCTTCGGTACGGGCATATTTTCTAAAGTTCCGAAGAATGTGGTATTCCAGTTCGGGCCTAAAACCGCAATTCCTCAGAAAACTATTTTCCAGTTGATATTGGCAATCGGAAAGTCCGCGGAAAGCATAATCGCTTCTGAAACGCCCCATTCCGGGTTTCCATGAGTCGTGATACACTTCGTTAACCAGTTGGTCCCAACTTGAAATCCGAATATCGTTGGAGGTGATTTTGCAATTCATTGGACGATGATTTTACTCGTCCGAAGGTAATAAAAAAGGGATGAAAACATCCCTTTGAGCACTCTGCCTGTTAAATTTTGTCTTTCTAAAAGATAAAATTTAAACAGGCTCTTATTCTTTTTCGAGTATTTTGTCGTCAGCACTGCTTCCTCCGTTTACAGTATCTTTCGCCATCTCTTCCGCTTTGTTAAAATCTATCGCTTTTTCGTGCGTTACAGGTTTTGTTTTATTTATAATGATTTTATCAGCCGGTGGTGTGCTTCGTTTTATGAAATCAAAGTGGTTGCTAATTTTTAATCCAATGATGTAAAAAATGGAGGAGATCAGGATGATTGTTTTCATTGTGGATTTCTGTTTTCGAATTCACTTGCAAATTATGTAAATCAACTAAAAATCAGAAATGATATCGGTCAACTTACTTGGTTATTCTGCAAACGGCATGTTTCTCTCTGCGAAATGCAAGTTAAAGGGGCTAAAAAAATAATCTTTCAGAGAGGAAAATTACTTATAAACTTCGAGTTTGGCTAAATAATCGTAATGTTCTCCTTCAAACATCTGTTCACATTTAAAACCGGTTTCATGTGCTATACTTTGAAGCATTTTGAAATCAATAAAAAGCCAATTGAACATCGTTTGAATTTTTCGGAACGACACTTCGTATTCCATTTCTCCGTAATACGTGTTGTTTGCAATATCGATCCACATCGACCCGTCTTCCTCTTCAAAAAGATATTTGATATCAGAAGAATCAATCAGGATTTGTCCTCCGGTGTTTAGCAAGGTCTTTAAATGGTACAAAAGTTTTTTTAGTCCGTTAATTGTACCGCCAATTCCTGCTCCGTTCATTAACAGTAAAATGGTATCGAACGTTGTTTTGTTGAAATTATAAATGTTCGAAGTAACCGTATTTTTAATTCCCCTGGCTTTCATTACTGCTACAGCTGCTTCTGACTGTTCAAGTGCTGTAACGTTTTGTTGGTTGTTCTGAAGTACGAAAGAATGACAACCGGCAGCGGCCCCAACATCCAAAATACTTCCGCGACACAATTGTAGCGCTATTTTTTCCAGTTCGGGCATTTCATTTTTATTCCGAAAAAAATAAGACACCGGAATATTTTCATCTTCGGTATAGTTCGAATTTACCAGTAAATCGGGAGCTTTCCCTTTTTCGAAGTATTCTTTTATTGCTGCGCCAAACGGATCATTCATCAAAAACAAAATTTGATTATCGGAATTCTATCGGGTGCAGATTGTAATTTCTGACCACTGCGAAGATACAAATCCTTTGATAAATATAAGGAAACCTCTAAAAATTAAAAATCTACCAATCAGCCTATTATAATAGTAAATAGTATCTTAGGAGCATATTCTTATACAATGAGGACAAGATACAAAGCAACAGGGACAAACA
>JBKEDN010000161.1:0-3553 GCA_047975435.1 Draconibacterium sp.
CATTATTATGCAATCACCCAGCTTATCACAATCCAAAAAACATCCAAAAATCAAATTGCATACAAATTTACATCTGGCCGCCTAAAACAAGAGGCCGCCCTTTTGGGACAGCCTCTTTCTACAAACAACTTTACTCTACTAATTTTGCTACTTATGTTGTTCGTTGCCGGTTTCCTTTGCATACCCAACCAATTTCTCGTACTCTTTCGTGCTGATCTTTTCTGCTTTATAACCTTTTTTTTCCACCGCTTTTGCCAGCGCTTCATCGGTGTTTTTACCGTCTTTGTATTCCACGCGGATGGTATTTGTAACGTGATCAACTTTCAAATCCTTCACCCCTTTTTCAAATTTCAGGTATTCCGAAATCGTTTTTTCACAATTGGCGCAGTCCATGTTGCTTTTAAAGCAAACCACTTTGTTGCCCGTTTTCTGCGCGTACAAAGGATTGGAAGCAATCCCAATCAATAAGGCAACGATAATTAATACTAGATTTTTCATTTGTTTTGTTTTTTAGATAAAAGACTCAAGCTTCCTATTCATAATTCAAATTAAATCGTAATCCAAGATACACTTTACGTCCCATTACTGGTCCCCAAACTTTGGTGGCATCGAAATTGGGTCCGAAAGGATTATCGGCTCCCTGAATCGGATATTTCTGCGTAAAGTCAGTCAGGTTTTCCGACCCGAGGTAAATGCTCCAGTACCGGAAGTATTTGGTAATTTGTGCGTTCATAACAATGTAAGGGTCAAATGTCAGTTTTTCAGTGCCTGTTTCACCGGGATACTCCGGAATACGGCCTCCCCCGTTAAATTGGGCGGTATAGTCAAACATCCACTTTTTCAGGTGCGTGGTATAATTCAGGTTAATCAATCCCTTGTAATCGTTCGACAGCGGTTTGTCCACCAACTCCCCACCAATGGTTTGTTTGATGTTGTTTGCACGGTAAGCCAGCAGCATGTCCAGCCGTTCGATGGGCTGCCACCTCAAATCAAACTGCAAACTGTTGGCAAACGACGTTCCGTTTAAAGGCATCAGCTTTACGAAATCAGCCGAGGTTTCGCGATCCACAATCAGTTGTGTGTCGAAATTCGTTCGAAAGAATTCGGCGTTCAGTGTTAGCTCCCGCCCGAGCAAGATATAATTCTGAATAAAGGCAAATCCGTAGTTCCAGGCTTCTTCCTGCATAACATCATCGCTCCACTGCAAGGGGCGCGAACCGGCCAGCAAATATACATTTTCGGCAAGTACATTGGCTGTGCGGTAGCCTTTCCCGGCGCTGGTACGAACGGTAAAATGCTCTGCAAAATGATACCGGAAATGCATGCGCGGCGTTACAAAGGTTCCGAACACGTTATGAAAATCGGTGCGTAATCCGGTCATCAGTGTCAGGTTTGGATGGGGTTTAAACGTATATTCAGCAAACAAACCGGGTACTTTCTCGGTGCGGTCAATATTCTGTTCATATATTTCTTCGTTGAAATCGTCGTAAACAAAACTGGCCCCGGCGTTTAGAATATGCCTTTCGTATTGATCCAAATCCTGTGTAAAAACAGCACTTGCATAAATGCGGGTTTCATCGGCATTGTACGGTGTTAAGCCATAAAAAGACTCGGTTTCGTGGCGCGAGAAATTGGAAAGCCATGCCACAGCCGATTTCCCTCTGTTAAAAGTGTAGCCCGATTTAAGAAAGGCGTCAATACGGTTATTCTTAATATTTACTCCATACGGATTATTTACAGAAGGCTCCATGTTCCAATCCATATCTTTATGCCCACCCAAACGTTCTTCGCTTAAAACATTCACGTAGGCCTGTGCCATGTAACCCTTTTGGTTATTGTACTTCCAGCGGTTGCCAACCTGGAACATCTTCGACATTGGTTCGTCCAGAAAACCGTCGTGGTTGTGGTCGTTGCGTTTGGAAAGATCGTGGCCATGAACCAAAATCCCGGTGGTTAAAGTGTCGCCTTTCACCCTGATATTTCCGTTTCCGTTAAATTCCAGGCGGCCATCAATGTTTCCATACAGGTTTAGAAAAAGTTTTTCGTCGGAATCAGGCTTTTTCAATTCGGCATTGATCTGTCCGGCAATGGCATCGTAACCATTCACCACCGATGCCGCCCCTTTTGATACCTGTATCGATTCCATCCATGGCCCGGGAATGTATGTCAAACCAAAGGTCGTTGCCAGTCCGCGCAGGTTGGGCATGTTTTCCACCTGCATCAATGTATAAGTCCCGTCGAGCCCGAGTAGCTTAATCTGTTTGGCACCGGTAATGGCATCGCTGTAACTCATATCCACCGAAGGATTGGTTTCAAAGCTCTCGGCCAGGTTACAACATGCTGCTTTCTGCAACTCTGCCCCGCTAATGTTTTCAGCCTGTATCGGGTTGATGGCAGATAAATAAGTACCGCGGTTCTTTTTAACCACCTTCACTTCTTCAATTTCGAGATTGGGTTCGAGCACCACCTCCAATGTTTGCATTTCGTTTATGCGAATTACTTTTTTCTCGTAACCCACAAAACTAAATACCAGCATGTACTGACCACTGCCCTGATTAATTCTAAAACTGCCATCTGCAGCCGAAGTGGTTCCCCGATTGCTTCCCTCCCAGTAAATATTTACCCCGGGAAGCGCTTGTTTCTGCGTGCCTTCTTTTGCGTAAACAATTCCTTTTATCTCATCGGCAAAAGAAAAGCAGGGAAGTATAAATAATATAAATAGAAAATATTGTTTCATTGCTTAAGAAATTTTAATCGAAACACGGTATGAAACCTGTATTTCAATTATTTAATGTTCGATTGAATCTCCGGAAGTTCGGTGCTAAAACCGAAAATCCAAGGTTCTTAAGCCAATGAGGGAATTTTAATTTGTTGGATGCTGATTAGGAAATCAAACGAAGTAATGACTTTGTCAGGCGGTGAATGAATCTCAAACTCACTTTTTACAGCTTCCGAATCGGAAAGTAATTCATCTGGAATTTCGCCTGTAAACACCTGAATATACGGCATCGCTGCCGGCATAAACTTCACATCATCGTTGTTTGCCTTGTCTTTTAATTTGAAAAAGAAAATCTCAGGCGAATCACAACCACACTTGTCATGCAGGTTTTCGGAAGCATTGCAATCGTGGCATTCGCCGGCCGAACAGGCTTGTTCAATCCCTTCCGTACCGTGTTTGTGGTGTTTATGAAAACTGGTTTCACAAGTGTCGGGACGGACAAAAACGCTGGTATATTTCTCGCCCGAACAAGAACAGGTGCTGCTGTACAAAACATAACCCGACGATGATATCAAAAAGATTACCGCCAGCAGTACAACCAGTATTTTCCTGAAGATTTTCATCGATTCAAATATAACATAAAAGGTGTGAAAAGGTTGTTAACAGCTTGTTAAACGCCTTTTCTACGCTGATCGTCTGCAAGCGGTAATCTAAGAGACTGTTTAAAATTTATCGAATCATTCTATTATTCGTCTTTTTCACTACTTCTGCGTTGAAATTTCCTTAAATAGCTGGTGCTATTCGCGTCAATTCCGCCTTGAATTAGTAAAAAAT
>JBKEDN010000257.1:0-17661 GCA_047975435.1 Draconibacterium sp.
ATGAAATTATGGCTGAAAATTGAACGAAAAGGAAAATGATGATTGAAAATGGATGGCAACTTCATTAACAGAAGAATAGACATGCTTCATAAAACTAATTTTTAGAGGTTACCTATAGTAACAGTGCGTAAACTGGTGAATGCATACGCTGCCAAAGACATGGAAACAATGCTTGGTTTTTATACCGATAATGCACGTTTTGGAAGCACAGAATCGCAGTGGAATACCACCACCGACTTTGAAACCAGAAAAGAAGAAACTAAAGCCATGTTTGAGAAAATTAAAGACATACATTTCACACAAAGTGGTTATCCGGACTGTATTTATTATGCAAAAAATAACCGCTACGAAGTTTATTCATGGTGGGAATATTCATTTACTTATGTTGAAAGCGGAGAAAAAGTAGTGATGCCGCTTATGCTTTCCCATTCATTTAATGATGATGGTAAAATTGTATTTGAACAGGCATACTACAGCACCAATCATTTTGACAGGTAAGCAAAAGTTGCCATACAAAAAAAGAGTCCGGAAAATACGGACTCCTTTTTGTGAACCTTACGGTACAAAATTCGAACCATATGATGGATGATTTAAAGTCTTTAGCGGTTGTTTGTGCAGAATAGATGGATACAAGAAAAAGATGCGAACTGCTAAATAAGTTTATAAATCAATACTCCGGATTAACTCATTGGCGATATTTGAGCTTTCGAGTCGCATCATGCTTTCCTCTGCACTTCCATAACTCAGCAGGTTGATGCTCCCGTACCAGGAAACTTTTTGATCGACAACAGCAAACTTTTGATGGATATTTGATTTAAAGACGACTGCTACCCCAGAACTTTTTATCAACTCAATTGCCGTTTGCCAGGAGGTCAAATCCTTTTCTTTAAAATCTTCAGATGGTCTGGTCACCACAACTACTTTTACACCATTATTAAGAGCAATCCTAAGATTTTGTATCATTTGTAAAGTACGTCGTTTTGTAATAAAGGGGCTTACAATTAGAATCTCCCTGGATGCAGTAACGATGTCGTTGGAATATACAGGCAAAAAGTTGCTTTTATCAAAAATGATATCTGTGGATTCTGCTGCTATATTTTCTCCCTTTGCCTTGTAGCCGATAGACGCATATCCGGCAAGCCGCTTATTGTACATCTTCTCCAGCATCCTTACCCTGACATCTACATAGTCATAAACCAGCACTTCCTTTTTTGTTTCAAATAGCCGGTGAAGCCTGCCTGCGTATTGTTGTAAAGTTCCTTTCCATGATATGGGCATCGCCAGGAACAGGGTGTCAAGCCTAGGTTCATCAAAGCCTTCGCCAATATAGCGCCCCGTTGCAACCAAAGTCAGTGGTCTGTCTTCCGGAGTTTCTGAAATCCGGCCCCTGGTTTCCCTTGTTTCCTTTATCCCCATACCGCCCATGAGTATAATGACATCTGGAATCATTTTACTGAGTTGGTTGGCCAGAGATTCAACATGAGTTGTCCTTTCTGTTAAGACCAGGCAATTTCTGCCATTTTTATGACATTGGATGACGTCATCAACGATCAACTGGTTTCTCATTTCATTTTCGATGATCCCGGCATACAATTCATGAATTGAAATATCCTTCTCTTCCTTATCCACCGGTGTATTGAAAGAAGTGAACCGAGGTATGACAAAGTGGTCGAAAGGCCTTTTCTCCGCTTGTTTTTTTGCATCGTCCCTGTATCGGATTGAGCCACATTGCATAAAGATAATGGGATGGTGTCCATCCTTTCTGGTTGGAGTAGCTGTTAACCCATAAACATATTTGGCGTTCACATTTTTTAAAATCATTTCAAAACTGAAAGCCGAAACATGATGGCACTCGTCAACGATGACCATGCCATAATCTTTCACACATTCCTTAACTTCTCCCATCCGGTTGAGCGATTGCATAACAGCAATATCAACGATTCCGTTCAATGCTTGTTTCCCGGCTCCCATCTGCCCGATAGGGCTTTTGTTTTTTCCTCTTCTTCTGGCTCCGGGAATTTCAGTATCTGTGAATGATTCATTGATTGTCAGGAAAGCTGAAAGTTTTTCTTTCCATTGCGAGACCAGGCTAACCTTGTCAACCAAAATAAGGGTGTTGACTTTTCTTTCGGCAATCAGTTTAATGGCAGCCACTGTTTTCCCGAATGCTGTTGTTCCGCACAAAATTCCATTGTTATTTTCCAATAACTTTTTAACAGCCAGAGGTTGTTCGTCCCTCAGGGTCCCGTTAAACTCAACATTAATCTTTCTGCCGTGATTGGTTTTATCGGTCCACAACACCTTCGTTTTCATTTCCTCGAACAGTGTCTTTACATCTGTTTCGCATCCTCTTGGCAGGCATAAATATTCGCTGGTCTCTTCCGAACAGGATATAATTCTTGGTTTATCAAAGGTCGGTAAACGCATCGCCTGGGCTTTATAAAATTCAGGATTTTTAAAGGCAGCCAATCGTTTCAGGTGGTTCAATGCCCTTTGGGAAAATCCGGTTTTGGGAATAAACAACATGTTGGCTTTTACAATCTCGACTTTCTTGGGGAAATCATTCTTGCTGACCTCCGGCTTTTTTGTGCTTTCCCAGGGTTTGGATGCTTCTTCATCGTCTGTTTTCAGGGTTCCAAGTTCATTCCCCGGGCATAACGTTGATGTAAGTTCTTCCAGATTCTTTTCGGAAAGCCGTTTGATGGATGCGAGAAAAGCCCATTGATCTTCTATCGGGTGAAAATGTTCATCAATAAAAACACTGTTGTTATTTTTACGTGCATTTTTTTGCAGAGGCAACGCTATTAAATTACCAAAACCACCTTTGGGCATGGTATCCTGGTTCGGGAAAAAACGGTCGTACGATTTAAACGTGATTTCGTGCCGTTGGCTCATGGCATAGCTTAGCAGCGCACTACCAAACCTTCGGGCTAAAGAAGCCGGCACAGAGGTCTCGAAGAAAAACCAGGCATGGGCCCCATTTCCGGAACGTGACCTTTCAACGGCTACCTGAATTTCGAATTCGCTGCATACCCTCCTGAGCGTTGTTACATCTTTTTGCCATCCTTCATCGTCAAAATCAATTGCCAAAAACCAGCAGGTTTCGTTTAAGAGCAAGGGATAGAGTCCGGCAACAAGATTTTGGCTGCCCCGCAAATGTGCGTCAATAACCACTTCATCCAAGGGGAGACAATCCCTATTTTTACATGCTGAACATTTTATTTTTGGCTTTTGGCAAATGCCCGGACTCCACTCATTACTACAGGCAGGTGAATAGCCGGCAGTTCCTTTTGTGTTATTTTCCCATCTTTTTGCATACACATCATCTCGTCCTTTGAACAATGATTGAAAAAGTTGGATTTTTGTACCGGCATCAGATTGTTTATTTATGGTTTCAGGGGGCGTTGAAAGTGATGATTCTATGTGCCAATCAACCAATTCCGGCTCTGGCACAGCAAGATATTCAGGAACCTTGTTGTCTGAACCTTGTAACTCTTCATGAATTGCATCCTTACCAAGTTTAGTCCTCAGCCTTTTTATTTCTTCTTTCAGATGGTTATTTTCAAGGAGCAATAGCTGGTATTTTTCTTTCAAAGCTTTAAAATCCATTTTTACGTGTTGCCTTGTTTCGAGTACAAGTTTGCTAAAATAGTTAAACCGACAATTCTGTATTAAAAAGAAACTTCATATCTTTGAATTATCGCAATGATGGTTACAGTAATGAGCATTACAATTAACGTAGTAGATAATGAAATTCTATAACAGAGAAAAAGAATTGACGTTTCTAAAATCAATTAAAGAACGTACGAAAACAGAGGCGCAAATGACGGTGGTTGTAGGACGTCGGCGCATTGGAAAGACAAGTCTTTTAAAGAAAGCCGTTGAGAATGAAGATACATCTCTTTATTTGTATGTGACCCGCAAAAATGAAGTCCTGATTTGTGAAGAATTTAAAGACGAGATTGAACGCAAGTTGAATGTTAAGCTGTTTGGTTTGTTTACACAGTTTAAGGACTTGTTCCAATATTTGATGGATTTATCTGCAACAAGAAACTTTTCGCTGATTATTGATGAGTTCCAGGAGTTCAATAATGTCAATCCATCCGTTTACAGCGAAATGCAAAATATCTGGGATAGTTATAAGGAGCGGAGCAGAATAAATCTAATTCTATGTGGGTCAATTTATTCACTGATGAAGAATATATTCGAAAATTCAAAGGAACCACTTTTTGCCAGGGCAACTGAACGTATTCACCTGAAACCGTTCCATGTGGATACCCTTAAAGAGATATTGGCTGACAATTATCCGGAATATACATCTGAGGATTTATTGGCGTTTTACGTATTGACCGGAGGGGTTGCCAAATATGTGGAACTTTTGATAAGCAAAAAAGCATTTACACTCAGTAAAATGTTGGACGAAGTCTTCCGGGAAAATTCACTGTTTATTGACGAGGGACGCAATGTTCTGATTGAAGAATTCGGGAAGGACTATGCCACCTATTTTTCAATTCTTTCACTTATTGCATTGTCCAAGACATCCCGTTCTGAAATTGAATCAATTCTTGAAGTAAGCATTGGAGGGTATTTGGAAAGGATGGAAAATAATTTCAATCTAATCCGAAAAGTTCGCCCAATGTTTGCCAAGCCGGGAGGACGAAATATTAAATATGAGATTGTGGACAATTTCCTGAATTTTTGGTTCCGTTTTATTTATAAATACCAGAGTGCAGTTGAGATAGGAAACTTCGGGTATCTGCGTAGTATTGTGGAGCGCGATTACCCGACGTACAGCGGAAAGATACTGGAGCGGTTTTTTACGGAAAAGCTGGTAAATCTTCAACGGTAGTCAGCAATCGGAACCTGGTGGGAGAAAGGGAACCAAAATGAACTGGATATTGTAGCAGTTGACGATTTTACCAAAGTTGTGTTGTTTGCAGAAGTGAAGCGAAAAAAGGAGAATATCAGCATATCGGTGTTGCAGGGAAAGGCCAAAAAACTGCTTCAGTCTCAGTTAAAAGATTATACTGCGAAATTCGTGGGATTTTCCATGGAAGACATGCAAAATTAAAAAAGCAAAAGAGGTATGAAGCCAAATCATACCTCTTCGAGCCAAATCATGCCATTTGTGAGGCATACTGGATTCGAACCAGTGACCCCTACCCTGTCAAGGTAATGCTCTAAACCAACTGAGCTAATGCCTCATTTTTCGCCAAAAATAATAAAAAAGAGGTACATTTCTGTACCTCTCATTTATTGTAGAAAAATTTCTTTTCTATGCAAAGTTGGTTATACCCCTAACCATAGATTTACTACTGACAATACGGCAATTAGCCACATTAACCAGGAAATTTCGTTGTATTTTCCGGCAACAGTCTTCAGCAAAACATAAGAGATAAAACCAAAGGATAAACCGATGGAAATACTGTATGTTAACGGCATCAGAATAATAGTGAGGAATGCAGGGATTGATTCGGAGAAATCGGCAAAATTAATTTGCTTGATATTTTTGAACATGTAAACTCCCACAATAATCAATGCCGGTGCGGTTGCATACCCCGGAACAATTCCGATTAGCGGGGCAAAAAACAAAGCCAGCAAAAACAATGCAGCAGTAATAACCGATGCAAAACCGGTTTTCGCACCATTGGCAATACCCGAAGCCGATTCAATATAAGTAGTAGTTGTACTGGTTCCCAGTAGCGAACCGGCAACAGTTGCAACAGCATCAGCTTCCAGAATACGGTCAACATGTTCTACTTTGCCGTCTTTATCCACAAAACCGGCTTCGTAAGAGCAGGCAACAATGGTTCCTACCGAATCAAAAAGGTCAACAAACATAAACGAGAAAATAGCGCCGATCAAACCAAAACTCAGCGCCGACATAATGTTTAGTTTGAATGCCAGCGGACTGATCGAAGGGGGCATGGAAACAAAAGCTTCAGGAGCTTTCACTTCACCTGCAACAATGGCAATAATCGTGGTAACAATTATACCGTAAAAAATACCTCCTCTTACTTTCTTTACCTCAAGAATAGATGTAATTACCAAACCTGCAATACCTATGAGCAAAGTTGGAGTAAATTGGCCCAAGCCAACAAAGGTAGCAGGATTTGCTACTACAAGCCCCATATTTTTAAATCCGATAAAGGAAATAAACAAGCCGATACCAGCGCCGGTTGCGAGTCGCAGCGCCAAAGGAATTGTATGGATAATTTTGGTTCGGATACCGGTTACAGTTAGTGCCAGGAAAATTACACCTGAGATAAATACAACTCCCAGCGCAGTTTGCCAGTCAACGCCGGCCCCTAAAACAAGTGAATAGGTAAAAAAAGCATTCAAGCCCATTCCGGGTGCCATTGCGTAAGGTACTTTTGCCCAAACTCCGGCGAGTACTGTACCAATAATCGAAGCCAGAATGGTAACAGTAATCAGAGCATTTTTGTCCATTCCTGCATCGCCCAAAATATTTGGGTTTACAAAAATGATGTAAGCCATCGTAAGAAAAGTGGTAGCTCCACCAATAATTTCTTTTCTGTACGACGAGCCACGTTCGCTAATACTAAAAAATTTGTCAAGCATAAGAACAGATTGTTAGATTAGAAAGTATATTTTACCGCTAAAGTCGGGTTAATCTGAAATTTATCTCCAACAAAATTGTTGCTAATTTCAATCTCAGAACCTGCAGAGAAATTCTTGCAGAAGTTGTACCATATCTGTGGTTCAGTCAGGAACCTGTAATCAGTACCCCAGAACATTTCTTCTTTCCAGAAGTCGGCAAAACCCAGGAACGACATTTTATTGTTCAGGAAGTTAACCGTCCAGACCGCTGTAATCTGGAAAGCAGCATCTTCTTTGTCTTTGATGTATTTATAATTGGCCTGCAGGGTAAATATTTTAGAAAAATCAGCAGAAGCCCATGTTCTCTCCAAACCGGCCAGCCAACAATTTTCAATCGGGATCCAAGCACCTTCACCAACACTCATTGCTCCGCCGTTGTATTCTACACGCGGCATAAATTTCTGCGTTTCGTTCCATTTAAAGGCGCGGGCAATTTCCCAGTATCCCAAAGAAATACCATTATTAATGCCGCTTGCTTCCGAACCATAGTCCATGTCGATAAAAAAGAAAGTTGAACCGTACTTGTCGGGGCGAAACATTTCAACTGTTGAAGTCAGCATTTTGCGTCCTTCTCCAAAATCGTAATGAAGCTGGATGTTTTGTGCATAGGTTGATGCCGCAAAGGCAAGCACTGAAAATAAAAGTAGAATTCTTTTCATAATTGGATTGATAATAAATGATTAAACAGGCTCTAAAAATACTTATTTCTTTTTCTTATGTTAGGTTCAACAAACAAATTATTAGTAATATATAAACAGTAAAAACAGCGTCGCTTTACAAAATCTTCATCTTCTTTATTCACTAAGTTTAACTGCCCTTTTAACGAAAGAACCCCGGAAAGGAAATCCGGGGCATTTCATTGAAATCGGGAAGATAAAAAATAAGGGTCTATATAATTATATTCTGTTTCGGGCTAAAAAGTAACCCCGATTATGATAATTAACGATCATATATTTTAAAAAATACCTCAGGCAAGGGCCTCATACAAAAAACGGTTCAGTGGATATAGCTTTTCAAAATCATCTACCAGGGTCTCCACAAATTTTTCCCCGCTTACAACCGAAGACGCAATATCCCTGGAAAATATATAGGATTTGTACCGCAACAAATCGATATACGCATGATCTTTCGGAAAACCTTTTGGCGCTGTTTTTAATTTGTCGCCGTACATTTCCGGAAAATCTTTCTTAAAATCAGCATCTTGGGTTATTTCCAGAAATTCTTCGGCATGATCTGTCAAATAAGTTCTAATTGTTCGGAGTGGCTCTGCCGGTGGCATATAAATTCCTCCAGCCACAAAACACCCCGAAGGTTCAAGATGAAAATAATAACCCGGATTCATACTTTTACGGCCCCCCTTACAGATAAAGCTTCCAAAGTTGGTTTTATACGGGCATTTATCATGCGAGAAACGAACATCGCGAAAAATCCGGAACATACAATCTTTGGGCTGCAACCCGCGCACCTCCGAATCAAACTGGCCAATTTCGTTGATCAGTACATCGGTTAAAAACAACACTTTCTCCCGGCTTTCTTCGTACCATTTTTTATTGGCCTGAAACCATTCGCGGTTATTATTTTCCGCCAGTTCTTCTAAAAATTGTAATACACTCTTCATGTGGAAATTTTTTCATCTATTTTTACTTTCTGAAAGTACAAAAATTGACAAAAATATGCTTAAAAAGTTTGCATTAATAGTAGCAGGTGGAAGTGGTTCCAGAATGCAAAACGAAACTCCGAAACAATTTCTTGAAATAGCCGGGAAACCGGTTTTGATGCATACTTTTGAAGCCTTTTATTCTTTTGATCCCTCGTTTGAATTTATACTGGTTTTACCACAAAATGAATTTATCCGCTGGGAAGAACTTTGTCAAAAACACGGCTTTCAGATTAAGCATCAACTGGCTGCCGGCGGGCCAAATCGGTTTGAATCGGTAAAAAACGGACTTCAGTTAATCAGCAACGAGGGTATTGTATTTATCCACGATGGCGTACGCCCGCTGGTTTCGAAACAAACCATCCAAAACTGCCTGGACACCAGTACCCAAAAAGGAAATGCCTTGCCTGTTGTCCCGGTTTCAGAATCGGTCCGTTTTATCGATAACTCAGGCAATACCTCACTCGATCGCTCAAAATATTTCCTGGTTCAAACACCTCAAACCTTTCAGGTGCCGCTGATAAAAAATGCTTACCAACAAGCTTTCTCCGATTTATTTACCGACGATGCTTCTGTTTTGGAAAGTACCGGCACTCCTGTTTTTACTGTTGAAGGAAACCGGGAAAACATAAAAATTACTTACCCGGAAGATCTTCAGATCGCTACCTTATTTCTACAAACGAGAAACTAAACTTTACCTCAACTTTCCTGTTTACTACACCCAAAAAAGTATTCGCAGATAAAATCGCGCTATTCACCGAAATTTTCGCCGGAAACTTTATCCAATAAATTAGTTTTGTGTATGGTTTTTATATAACTATATGATTTTTAGTGAACAATTAAATGACAGACACATAACGTAAACTTTAAATACCCCAATAGTTTCCTCCGCACTTTAGAATAATTTTACGACGATGGAAGAAAAAAAGGATTTTATTATCGAAAATGTTGCTTTTCTGTTTCTTCGAAAAGGCATCAGAAATGTAACGATGGACAGAGTTGCCTCCGATTTTGGCATCTCTAAAAAAACACTGTATCAATATTTTTCCGACAAAGAAGCCCTGGTTACCGCAGCCATTGAGTATTTGATTGCCACACAAGGATATGACTTCAATAACCCGGAGATTGGAAATGCAATTGATATGACAATAGATCTCCGGAAACGGATTTCTCCCATTCTTAAAATGTACCATCACAATATGGAGGGAGAATTGAAAAAGACCTACCCTTTGTTGCACCAAAGAGTACACGATTTTAAAAGAAAAAGAATTTTTGACAACTCGATGGAGAACCTGAAACTGGGCATTTCACAAGGCTTGTACAGAAACGATATCGATCCTTTCTTTATTTCGAAGCTACTCCTCGGAAGAATTCTTTACACAATGAATCCCGACTTCAAGATTTTTGAAGAATACGAGGTTCATTCTACTGCCTTTTACGATAATATCCTCGATTATCATATGCATGCAATCTGTTCTCCGGAGGGACTGAAATACTACAAAAAGGTTATAAACAACCTGCAAAACAATGCCATTTCTGAGCACTCCTGAGGCTTCGCTTCTTCTCAATACAAAACAGAAAATTATACACGAATGAAAATGAGAACAATTAAAAATCTACTGCTGCTAAGTTTGATCTTTCTATTTACAATAGCGGCAAAAGGTCAGGATAAACCCCAATCATTTACACTTGTACAGGCCATTAATTTTGCGATGGAACATTCGTACGTTCTACACAATACAGGCCAGGACATTGTTATTGCACAAAAAAAGGTATGGGAAACCATCTCAACCGGCTTACCACAGGTTTCGGGAAGTGCAAACTACAACAAGTTCTTAAACTTACCGGTGTCCTTAATTCCGGGCGATTTTTTTGGAGAAGCTGCCGGGACATACATTCCGGTAAAATTTGGGCAGGATTACAATTCTGATTTTGGGCTAAATGTTTCGCAGCAAATTTTCGATGGCTCCTGGATTGTCGGTGTCAGCTCGGCCGAATTGTATGTAAGCTTAGCCAAACAAGCCCATGAAAAAGCTGAAATTGATATCCGCAATGCTGTTTCGCAGGCCTACTATCTTGTGCTGATTAGCGAACGATACAGAGAAGTGATGCTGGAAAACCTTGACAATACCAAACGGCTTTACGAAGAAACAAAGATCTATTTCGACAATGGTTTTCGCGAATCGCAGGATGTTGATCAGCTAAAAATTCTGGTAAGAAATGCTGAAAATGAAGTGCTCCGTTCAGAACGCGAATTATCAGTGGCTAAAATAGTATTGAAGTATGCAATGGGCTTCAAATTAGATGAAGATATTGATCTGTCGGACGATATTGAAGTGTTTGTTTTACCACTTATCGGGGCGCAAAAATCGTTGCCGCTCGATTTGAATAATCACATCGACTACCGGCTGGCATTGGCTAATTTCCAGGTATCGGAGAAATTGCTGAAACTCGAAAAGGCTGCCTACCTGCCCAGTCTGAGCGGTTTTTACAGTTATACAAAAACCGCCTATAGCAACAGTGCCAACGTATTTAAGCAAGACTGGTATCCATCGTCGCTGGTTGGGTTGCAGGCAAAAATCCCATTGTTTAACTCGGGGCAAAAGCACTCGAAGGTACAACAGGCCCAGCTCGAAAAAGATAAAGCAGCCACCAATCAGAAACTAACGGAAATAACGCTTCAGAAAGATTACCTGACTGCATCAGCCGATATGCAAACTGCCCGCGAAAAATTCCTGAACGACCGGGAAAACCGCGATCTGGCGCAAAGTATCCTGGATAAAACAAAAATAAAATTCAACAACGGGATGGTCAGCAGTGCAGAGCTATCGCAGCAGGAAACGCAATACATCAACTCGTTTCAGGCACTGGTAACCTCAACGCTCCAATTGTTACAAGCCGACCTAAACCTGAAAAAAGCGGCCGGCGCACTTTAATCTACAAAGACAAAAAACTGAAATACCATGAAAAAGATTCTAATTATTCTAACAACAGCACTGTTTGTCTATGCATGCGGAAATACATCAGTGGAAGACGACAATGCAAAACGAGAG
The DNA here is from genome assembly GCA_047975435.1 of Draconibacterium sp. Classification (GTDB taxonomy): domain Bacteria; phylum Bacteroidota; class Bacteroidia; order Bacteroidales; family Prolixibacteraceae; genus Draconibacterium. The sequence continues at coordinate 11,332 of JBKEDN010000257.1, forward strand.
AAACTTCAGGAGTTGAAACAGCAGGTACACACACTTGAGCAACAAATCTCGCAACTTGAAAAAGAACTGTCAGCAAACCAAACCGAAGAAATCATCAATATTAAAGCTGAAACACTGACTGCCAAACGTTTTGAGCATTTTATTGACGTTACAGGCCAGGTGGAAGCAGAACATGATGTAGATGTTAGCCCTGAAAGCTCGGGCGTTATTAAAGAGGTTTTGGTAAAAGAAGGACAACAGGTTTCGAAAGGGCAACTGATGGCAAAACTAAATACCGATATGCTGGAGCGTTCGATCGACGAATTGCAGGTACAGCTTGATTTGGCCAATACGAATTACGAACGTCAGAAAAATCTTTGGGACCAAAACATTGGCTCAGAAATGCAGTATTTACAGGCCAAAAATAACAAAGAAAGCCTTGAAACCCGTATTCAGAGTCTGAAAACACAGATGGAACTGGCCGAAATAAAAGCCCCTTCCGACGGTGTGGTAGATATTATTTACCAAAAAAAGGGAAACATTGGCAGTCCGCAAATCCCCTTTGCAAAAGTGGTTGACATCAGTCACATAAAAATTTACGGTGATATTTCTGAATCGTACATCACCAAAGTCCACCGGGGCGATTCGGTAAAAATCAACTTCCCTGCACTGAATTATGCTATGCGTGCTACCATTGATCAGGTAGGAAATACGGTTGATCCGGCAAGCCGCACGTTCAGGGTTCGCATCAACATCGATAATCCCCGAAAACTGATTAAACCCAACCTGGTGGCAGTACTCAAATTCCGCGATTACCTGAACAACCAGGCGATTGTAGTCCCCACCCTTTTTATCAAGGAAGATTTTACAGGCCATTACACTTACATTGTTGACCAAAACAGCGGAAAAACAGTAGCAAAGAAAGTGTATGTTGAACCGGGGGTTACCGACAACAACCTTACCGAAGTCGTGAGCGGATTATCGGCCGGAATGCAGGTTGTATCAGAAGGCTATAACCAGATTGTGAACGGAACAGAAGTAGCTGTCAACTAATTTTTCACAAAAGCTGCCAAAATGGAGAAAGAACAACAAACAACAAATAACGAGATTACGAGAAAGTTTAAACCGACTTACCTCGCGATCAAAAACAAAACCACGATCTATATCTTCACTTTTCTGTTGGTGTTTTTTGGTATATTCTCGTACCAGCAAATGCCACGCGAAGCAATGCCCGAGATTGTGGTTCCGTATATTTTTATTCAAACGCTTTACCCGGGCAACTCTCCGGTTGACATCGAAAACCTTTGCACGCGGCCAATTGAAAAAGAACTCAAAGGCCTGAAAGGGGTAAAAAAGGTATCTTCTGCATCGTTTCAGGATGTAAGTACCATTATGGTTGAGTTCAATACCAACGTTACCATTAAACAAGCTTTGCAGGACACCAAAGACCGGGTTGACAAATCAAAATCAGAACTTCCCGACGATCTCCCGAGCGATCCGTATGTTACTGATTTCGACCTTTCGGAATTCCCGATTATGAACGTAAATATTTCCGGAGAATTCAGCATGCGGGAACTAAAAAAATATGCGGAATTACTCCAAGAGGAATTTGAAAGTTACCGCGAAATTTCCGAAGCCAGTATTCGCGGTGTTGAAGAACGAGAGATCCAAATTGATATCGATCCGTACAAACTCGATGCAACCGGTCTTACTTTTGAAGACGTATCGCTTGCCATTCAACTGGAAAACGTTACCATGGGAGCCGGGCAGTTTACGGCCGATAAAATCAGGCGTACCATTCGCACCGAAGCGAATTACACCGATATGGACCAGATCAGGAATACCATTATTAAAGTAAACAATGGTAAACCTGTTTACATCCGCGATATTGCAACAGTAACCGACGGATACAAAGAGCAAAGTACCATTGCCCGCCTCGACGACAAACCGGTGGTAACACTCTCTATCACAAAAAAATCGGGCGAGAACATTCTGTCGGCTTCCGAAAATATTTTTGATGGAATTGAAAAACTGAAAGAAAGCGGCCGGATCCCTAAGAACCTTGATGTAATTGTTACCGACGACATGACTACCTACATTGAAGACACCATTTCGAACCTCGAAAACAGTATTATTCTGGGGATGATTCTGGTGACCTTTGTACTCTTCCTCTTTTTAGGTTTCAGAAATGCACTTTTTGCAGGACTTGCAATTCCCTTGTCAATGTTTCTTTCGTTTGTAATACTGCAACAATCGGGTGTTACCTTAAATTCGATGGTACTTTACGCGCTTATTCTGGCGTTGGGAATGCTGGTTGACAATGCCATTGTAGTGGTAGAAAATGTTTACCGGCTATACAGCCACGGCTACTCACTTTTACGGGCTACCAAACGCGGGGTAAGCGAAATTGCTTTCCCGATTATATCATCTACACTAACTACGCTGGCGGCCTTTTTCCCACTACTTGCCTGGGAAGGGATGGTGGGTGAATTTATGGCAATCCTGCCCCGGACTTTAATCGTGGTTCTGGCATCTTCACTGTTTGTTGCGCTAATTCTCAACCCGCCCTTTATCGCCAACTTTATGAAGATTGACGATATAATGCAAAAAGCCAATAAAAAAAGGATTTTGAGAAATGCCGGGATTTTTGCTGTTGTCTCTGCTCTTTTTTATGTCATGAAAATTTATCTGCTAGGTAATTTACTCTTCACGGTGGCCTTGCTAATGTTTCTTAACCTCATTGCATTGCGCCCGCTGGCACGGTGGTTTCAGACTAAATTCCTGGTTTGGCTCGAAAATGTTTATACCCGTCAGCTACGACACGCCCTAACAGGTAACTGGCCGTACGTTTACTTTGGCGGAACTGTTTTGTTATTGATTTTTTCGATGCAGTTCTATTTTGGCGGAAACCCGAAAATGGTTTTTTTCCCGGAAACCGACCCTGCTACAATTTATGTAACGATGGAACTTCCGCTAGGGACATCGATTGAAAAAACAGATGAGGTGTCGCGCCAGGTTGAAGCAATTGTCAAACAAACCATCGATCCGTTTAAGCACATTTTAAAATCGGTTACAACCAACGTGGGAGTAGGGAAAGGCGGTATGTTCGAAAATGAATCGAGCCCGAATAAATCGCTCACTTCGGTGTCGTTTGTTGAATACAAAAAGCGGGAAGGGATAAATACCAGCAAAATAATGCAGGACATAAGTAAAAACCTCGACGGTTTTGTTGGGGCAAAAATTTATGTTGAAAAAAACGATGAAGGCCCGCCAACCGGAGCACCCATCAATATCGATGTTTCGGGAGATGAATTTAATCAGCTTATAAAAATAACGGATGATTTTATCCGGATGATTGAGGCCGACAATATTCCGGGAATTGATGAACTGAAACTCAATATAAATGTAAATCAGCCCGAAATGCTGATCGAAGTGGATCGGGAGAAAGCCCGCCTGTACGAACTTTCAACACAGGAAATTGCCCTGGCTTTCAGAAATGCACTTTACGGTTACGAAGCCAGCAAGTTTAAAGACGGCGAAGACGAGTACGACATTTTTGTTCGCCTCGCCGAAAAATACCGTAACGATGTTTCTACTTTAATGAACCAGAAAATTAAGGTAAACGAGCACAGTATTCCCATCTCGTCGGTAGCCAGCTTTAAATATGCCACTACTTACGATAAAATCAGCCGTATTGATTTTAAACGCGAGATTACCATCTCGTCAGGAGTAGTGGAAGGCTATAACGCAAACGAAATTAACGCCCGTATTGCTCAAATTTTGGAAGATTACCAGATGCCAGAAGGATACACTTATGCCTTTACAGGCGAACAACAGGAACAAGCCGAAAGTATGCAGTTTTTAGTTTATGCACTACTAATCGCCATTGCACTCATCATGATTATTATGGTAACCCAGTTTAATTCATTTATCCGCCCGGCAATTATTATCGCCACCGTTCTTTTTAGTACCATCGGTGTGTTCCTGGGCCTGGGCTTATTCAAAATGGAATTCGTGGTAATTATGACCGGAATCGGAATTATTTCGCTGGCAGGTATTGTAGTAAACAACGGAATTGTATTGATCGACTACATCGACCTAACCCGAAAACGCAAAAGAGAAGAATTGGGTTTATCAGAAGAGGCCTTTTTGCCCAAAGATGTTCAGCGCGAAGCACTGGTTGAGGCCGGCCGTACACGTTTAAGACCGGTATTGCTTACTGCCATTACTACCGTACTTGGGCTACTTCCGCTGGCCATTGGACTGAACTTCGATTTCTTTTCGCTTTACACCCACTTCGATCCACAAATTTCGGTGGGTGGAGAAAGTGTGGCTTTTTGGGGCCCTATGTCGTGGACAGTGGTATTTGGATTAACTTTTGCAACCATACTTACACTGATTATTTCTCCGGTAATGTATATGATTACCATCCGAATTAATTACTCGATTCGAAAATGGACCGGAAACCTCCCTGAACAAACTATTCAGAAATAATCCAAACACGGACAAAACAATAAAGGCAGAGAATTATTCTCTGCCTTTATTGTTTTGTAACCTATTCTAATTCAACAATTAGCTTTATTCAATAACTAATGCATAATTATCAAACCGGTCAAAAATTTCCTTTACAAAAGTGTAGGGTTCTACCCCCCGAACATATCCGTATTTCACCACCTTTTTACTGTAATTTTCGGGGTAACTGAGTTTTAAAATCGATTCTTCCACGTTTTTATCCCATTTATTCGGATCCAGTTTATCTTCCCGCGCCAGATTACGCGCATCCTCCACATGCCCGTAACCACAATTGTAAGATGCCATAGTAAATTTTATCCGCTGGATTGAATCCGGGATTTCGTCGAACCTGTCCCATAAAATTTGCAGAATTTCAGTAGCTGCCTCAATGCTTTGCGTAGGATCAGTGCGGTCTTTAACACCAAACCTTTCAGCTGTTCCGGGCATAAGTTGCATCAGTCCTTTAGCTCCCGCCCAGGATTCCAGGTCGGGTTTAAACTTTGATTCCTGAAATACCATGGAAGCCATTAAACGCCAGTCCCACCCAAGCGAGTCGGCTCCAGCCTGAATTAATTCGTCGTAAGCACTTATGCGGTTGTTATTTAAACTATAAAATTCGCTGTTTTCCCTTCTTCTGAAATCACGTTCATTTTTAAAATATTTATTATAAATCGCATAATACTCCACTCCGTTTTTCATGGTTTTTATCCATTCATTCAAGGCTTTTTCCAGTTCCTTACTTTGCGGGCGAAGCGCCCAGCCCATTCGTTGCGAAAAGCTTATAGGTACCCGAATATCGAGCTCAGGATAGTAGGACGCATTGATGCTTGCAATGTTATCGTCGGCCACGGTATATTTTACTTCGCCGTTGGCTACCATTTCAATTATCTTATCGGTTGATAAATCTCCCGACAATGTATCCACATAAATCTCCCCCCCAACCTCTTCGCTAAGATTGGCCAGTCGTGAAAAGTAAGAAGTATTGGCACTTATCGAAACCGTGTCGCCAATCAGTTCAATGGCGTCGTGCACCAGTGAGGCCTGCACTTCGCTCCATTTCATTTTCCTGTAATTTTGGGGTTTGCGCTGCACCAGCACCTGGTGGGTGAGATACAGATAGTCGGAAAAAGTAACCGTCTTTTTACGTTCATTCGTAATGGTAAGGCCATGGGCTATCAGATCAACGTTTCCTTCTCCCAGTTGATAAAACATTGTATCAATATTGTTCGAAACCACAATACTCAGCTCAACGCCAAGATGTTTGGCGAAGCGTTTCAGAAGGTCATATTCGTAGCCCATTGCCTGCCCCCTGTATAAAAAATAGCTGGTGCTGCTGTATGGTGTAATCACTTTTAAAACCCCGTCTTCCAGAATTTGTGGTAAGTCGTGCCTTATTCGTATTTCCTTTTCCTTTTCGGCTTTCCGGTCGCGAAAACCTCCACAGGAAGAAAATACGAAAAATGTCATAAAAAGCAGATAACGAAGTTGTTTGCTCATAAATATTTTCAGTTTACGGCTATTTTCTGACTACAAGGTAAAAAAACTTGCGTTTCTTAAACATCCCGCTTAAAAATTTTGGTATTCGACCCTCATCGGCAACCCACAAGCTGATAAGCGTAAAAGCCCTCTAAAATAAGTTGTTCAATAAAACAATGCTGCTTTTCTGGCTTGCAAACCCACGCTTCTATTTTAATAATTATAGTAACCAGGTTTTATCTATTTTAACTGCTTATCTCCTTGGGTCAAGTTGTTTTTGTAATATCATTAAATGTAACTGGTGCTGTATCTACGGCTTGTTGCATCAAGCGATAAAATAGTTTTCCTCGGTATGTTGATAGC